>NZ_JBJJLO010000008.1:0-101208 GCF_046230915.1 Pseudomonas sp. KCJK8993 | reverse complement strand
CCAATTAAATGTCTCCAACATGTGGTAGTGTCAAAAAAAGCGCGCAATGAAGGCTATAGGCCATACGCTTTTTTCAGAAGGTGAGGCATTCCCTCGCCATACACTCATCATGGACGAGGTCGTTCCCTTGGAAGTCAGCGTTTTTGGTACTGGCTACGTCGGTCTGGTACAAGCCGTCGCCCTGGCTGATGTCGGGCATAACGTGGTCTGTGTCGATATAGACAGCCACAAGATCGCCCAACTGCAACGTTCCATTCCTCCGATTCACGAACCGGGCCTCGCCACGCTGATCGAAGAGAATCAGAAGGCTGGCCGACTGCATTTCACCACCCGCCCCGGCGATGCCGTGAACCATGGGCAAGTGATCTTCATCGCGGTCGGCACCCCCTCCAACGAAGACGGCTCCGCCGACCTGGACCATGTCCTGGCGGTGGCGCGCGAGATCGCCAGCCTGATGTCCAGCGACAAGACCCTGGTGGTCAAGTCCACGGTCCCGGTGGGCACCGCCGACCTGGTGGTCGAAACCGTCGCCGAGCAACTGGCGGACCTGGGCAAGTCCCATTTGCAAGTGCATGTGGTGTCCAACCCCGAGTTCCTCAAGGAAGGCTCGGCGGTAGCCGACTGCATGCGCCCGGACCGGATCATCATCGGTTGCGCCCACGATCTGCCGCGCCACCAGTTGAGCGAGCTGTACGCCCCCTTCAACCACAACCACGACCGCCTGATGTTCATGGACAACCGCAGTGCCGAATTGGTCAAGTACGCGGCCAACGCGATGCTCGCCACTCGCATCAGCTTCATGAACGAAATGGCCAACCTGGCCGAACGCCTCGGGGTCGACATCAACGCCGTGCGCAAGGGCATCGGCGCCGATCCGCGCATCGGCTACCACTTCATCTACCCCGGAGCCGGGTTTGGCGGCTCGTGTTTCCCCAAGGACCTGCGCGCCTTGATCCACACCGCCCAGAGCCATGGCCTGGAACCGCACATGCTCAAGACCGTGCGCGACGTCAACGAAGAGCAGCGTCATGTCCTGTTCCGCAAGCTCAAGGCGCACCTGGGGGACAACCTGCGGGGCAAGGTCATCGCCTTGTGGGGCCTGGCGTTCAAGCCCAATACCGATGACATGCGCGAAGCCACCAGCCGCTACCTGATGGAAGCCTTGTGGCAAGCCGGGGCCAAGGTCCATGCCTTCGATCCCGAGGCCATGACCGAATGCCGGCGCCTGTACGGCTATCGCGATGACCTTCAGCTATGCGCGACCCGCGACGACACCCTGCAGGGTGCCGACGCGCTGGTGATCTGCACCGAATGGAAAGCCTTTCGCGTGGTGGACTTCAAACTGCTGCGCGAGACCCTCAAGGACCGCCTGATCGTCGACGGGCGCAACCTCTACAACCCGCAACAGGCAGCGGATGCCGGGCTGCACTACCTGAGCATCGGCCTGCCCTATCGCGTACCCGGGGCACTTTGCGCATGAATATCCTGATCACCGGGGCCGCCGGTTTCATCGGCGCCCATACCGCACTGCGTTTGCTCAAGGATGGGCACCAGGTCACCGGGCTGGATAATTTCAACGACTACTATGACCCCCGGCTCAAGCACGATCGAGTGCGCTGGGTGGAACGCCAGGTGGGGCACTTTCCCTTGCAACGCCTGGACCTGGCCGACAGCCCGGGCCTGGACCGGCTGTTCGCCGAAGTTCGCCCAGAGGTGGTGATCAACCTCGCCGCCCAGGCCGGGGTGCGTTATTCCCTGGAAAATCCCAAGGCCTACCTGGACAGCAACCTCGGCGGGTTCCTCAACCTGCTGGAGATGTGCCGGCGCTACCCGGTGCAGCACCTGATCTACGCCTCTTCCAGCTCGGTGTACGGCGCCAACCAGCAAACGCCCTACAAGGTCAGCGACAACGTCGATCATCCACTGTCGCTGTACGCTGCCAGCAAAAAGGCCAATGAGCTGATGGCCCACAGCTACGCCCACCTGTTCGGCGTGCCGGCCACCGGCCTGCGCTTCTTCACTGTCTATGGTCCCTGGGGCCGGCCGGACATGTCGCCGATCCTGTTCGCCGACGCCATCAGCCAGGGGCGCCCGCTGAAGCTGTTCAACTACGGCATGCACCAGCGTGACTTCACCTATATCGACGACATCGTCGAGTCCCTGGTACGCCTGCTGGGCAAGCCACCGGCACGTGACCCGCTATGGGACCGCGAGCAGCCGGACCCGTCCACCAGCATGGCGCCCTGGCGCCTGTTCAATATCGGCGGCCAGCGCCCGGTGCAGCTCAAGGAATACGTGACGACCCTGGAGAAACTGCTCGGTCGCACGGCCCGGGTGGAGTACCTGCCCTTGCAGCCCGGCGACGTGCTCAACACCTACGCGGACGTCAGCGCCCTGGAGAACCTCACCGGCTTCGGGCCCCAGGTTCCCCTGGAGGATGGACTGAAGAACTTCGTCCAGTGGTACCAGGACTACTACCGCGGCAGCAATTGAACAGCGCCCCCTTTTTCCGAACCTTTGCAATGGAAGTATTCCCGGTGGATATGGAAAGACCTGTCTCGTCGCCCGCCAGCGCCGCCCCCTCGCCCATAGACCGGCGCAACGACCCGTTCCGGCGCAAGGTCCAGGCCGCCATCGACCTGCAACACCATGGCTGGCTCAGCGGCCGCCAAGGTGGACGGCCCTGGACCCTGTCGCGCACCAAGCGCCTGACCTCGGCCCTGCTGGCCGCGCTGCTGCTGGTGCTGTTGTCGCCGTTGCTGCTGGCGGTGGCCCTGTTGATCAAGCTCACCAGTCCCGGCCCGGTGTTCTTCGTGCAGTTGCGCACCGGCTTTCGTGGCCGGCGTTTCGGCATGTACAAGTTCCGCACCATGGTGGTCAACGCCGAGGCCCTCAAGGACTCGGTGCGCCACTTGAACAAGCACGGCCCGGATTCGGTGGACTTCAAGATCGACCGCGACCCACGGATCACCGGGATCGGCGGTTTCCTGCGTCGTACCAGCCTCGACGAACTGCCGAACCTGATCAACGTGGTGCTCGGCCAGATGCGCATCGTCGGCCCGCGCCCCACTTCGTTCCACGCCCAGACCTACAAGGAACACCACCTGGGGCGCTTGAGCATCTACCCGGGGATCACCGGCCTGTGGCAGGTATCCGGGCGCAGCGACGTGGACTTCGACGGTCGGGTAACCCTCGACATGACCTACATCTTCCAGCAGAGCCCCTGGCTCGACCTGAAGATCCTGATGAAAACCCCTTTCAAGGTCCTCAATGGCCACGGAGCAAGTTGAAATGGCGGCAGCAACCCTTGCCAGTCTGAAGATCCAGCGTCCCAGTGAAAGCAACCTGGCGGTGACCGTGCTCGACCAGGAACTGCGAGTGGTCCTGCTCACCGCGGCCAACCACGGCAGCGGCGTGACCAGCAGCAGCCTGAGCATGGCCAGCGAACTGGCGCGCACCAGCCGCGGCCGGGTGCTACTGGTCGATACCAGCCTTTCGGATGACAGCCTGACCCGGCGCCTGGGCCTGGAACAACGCCCGGGCTTCCTCGACCTGGCCCTGGCCGAAACCCCGCCGGCATTCGGCGAATGCATCCAGTCCAGCGCGGAGCTGGATTTCGACCTGCTGCCCCTGGGCCGACGCCAGCAATACAGCGAGCGCCTGACCGCCGACCAGTTGCGCGAACTGCTGCATGCCCTGGCCGGCCAGTACCGCTTCGTGATCGTCGATGGCGATCCGGTGTACAGCAGCGGCGACATCCTCACCTTGAGTACCCAGGTCGATGGCGTGGTGCTGGTGGTGCGCAGCGAGGAAACCCGCTGGGAAGTGGCCCAGGCCGCCGCGCAACGCTTGATCCAGGCCGAGGCGAAGCTGATCGGCAGCGTGTTCAACGCCCGCAAGTACTACATGCCCAAGTGGGTTTACGACCGCCTCTGACCGGCACAAGGACCGTGTAACCATGAACAAGCCAAGACTTTCCCTGCTGAGCCTGTCGCTGCTGCTGGCTCTCGCTGGCTGTGCCGGGCGTGATTCACAGCAGGCACTGCAACAAATGCCGGTGCAGATCCTCAGCGCCCCGGCCGACCAGGCCCAGCTCACCGAGGTCATGCCCATCGAACAGGTGCTGCGGCCCCAGGACGTGCTGGACGTGATCTTCCATATCGGCACCACCAGCCAGCAGCGCTACCGGGTACAACCGGGCGACCAGGTGGACATCAGCTTCCTCTCCGCCCCGGAGCTGGGCGGCAACAAGCTGGTGCTGCCCGACGGCAGCATCGACATGCCCTATATCGGCAACATCCAGGTCGCCGGGTTGTCCGCCGAGCAGGCGCGCCAGGCCCTGCAAGCGCAGTACGCCAAGGTACTGAAGAAACCGCAGATCACTTTCTCGATCTCCCACGCCATGGCCCAGCTGGACAACCTGCGCACCAGCCTGACCAACCCGGCCACCGGCCTGAGCCGCGAGATCGTGGTCGGCTCCGATGGCCGCGCCAGCTTCCCGCTGCTGGGCAGCCTGTCGCTGCAGGGCAAGAGCCTGAGCGAGCTGCAGAGCCTGATCAACCAGCGCTACGCCAAGGAGGTGGGGCAAGTCAGCGTCGACGTGCTGCTCAAGACCACCGCCGCCAACGAGGTGTTCGTCATGGGCGAGGTCGGCCAGCCGGGCGCCTACCCGGTACGCCGGCCGATCTCGGTGCTCGAAGCCCTGACCCTGGCCAAGGGCGCAGGCCCCACCGCACGCCTGGACTCGGTGGTGATCATGCGGCGCAAGGGCAACCAGGTGGAGGCCCGGGTCTACGATGCCAACGCCGCGCTGGACGGCAAGGCGCTGCAATTCGCCTACCTGCAGCCGGACGACATGCTCTACGTGCCCAAGACCCGCCTGGCCAAGGCCGGTGCACTGAGCAAGCAGCTGGCCGACGTGATCATGTTCCAGGGTGTCGGCTTCAGCTTCGGCTATCGCGTCGACAACAAAGAATCCAAACAATGAGCTTGTCCCGATGACCAAGATCGAAAACTACCTGCACGAGTTCCTCCTCGTGTTCTTCGTCAATCGACGCCTGATCAAGCGGGTATTCCTGGGCTTCGCCCTGCTGGCGCTGCTGCTGCCGCTGGTGCTCAAGCAAAGCTTCGAGATCACCGCGGAAGTCATCGTGCAGTCGAAAAAACTGTCGCAGACCGACGCCAATACCGTGCTCACCCCGGACAACGACAAATTCATCCCGCCATCGCTGGCGGACATGGAGACCGAGAGCAACATCCTGCGCTCGCCGACCCTGATCCGCGACACCATCGGCCAGTTGCGCGACGAAGGCCTGTTCGGCGGCAACGAAGGGTTGCTCGCCAGGCTGCTGTTCAACCCCCTGCGCGATGGCGTGATCAATCCCCTGCGCAACCATGTGATCAACCCGGTGCGCGGCTTCTTCGGCCTGGCGGTGGACCCGGTGCGCGATACCAGCCTGGACGCCTTGACCAACCAGGCGGTCAAGGACCTGAAGATCGGCACCCTGCCCGGCTCCAACGTGATCTCCATCGTCTACAGCAGCCCGTCCGCGGCCGAAGGCACGCGCTTCGTCGAGCGCCTCTTGGCCAACTACCTGAAGAACCGCCAGGACCTGCAATCCAACGAACTGCCCGAAGCCTTCTATGAGCAGAAGAAGGCCCAGTACCAGTCGCGCCTGGATGATCTGGAAGGCAAGCGCCAGGCACTGCTGGAAGCGGCCCACGCCTCCGACCCCAAGGAGGAGATCACCTTTCGCCTGAACGCCATCAACACCGAGGAGCAGTCGCTCAACGGCTATCGCGACCAGGCCCTGGAGAACCAGCGTCGCCTCGACTACTTGCAGAAGAGCCTCGCCGCCGCGCGCAAGGCCGGCTTGACCGACTACACCTTCCCCTTCGCCTTCGCCAACACCGTGGACAACGTGGCCTACGAGGACCGCGAGATCAAGCAACTGGGCGAGCAGCTGACCAACCTGGTGGGCCAGTACGGCGTCACCGCCGACACCTACCGGGCCGACAGCGTACCGATGCAGCAACAGCGCGAGCAGATCGTGCGGGCCCGGGCGCAGTTCCTCAAGGTGGTGGACAATCGCGTTCGCGAACGCAGCAGCGAGTTGCAGATCACCCAATCGGTGATCGCCCAGAAGACCACCCGCATCAACGACTACAAGGCCCGTGTGCGCGACCTGCAGGAGGTGCTGAGCAAGCTGCGCCAGCTGGATACCGAGATCGACGCCCTGCACAAGGCGTTCTTCACCTATACCCAGCGCTATGAAGAAAGCCGCGGCGAACGCCTGATCAGCGGCGAACTGTCCAACGCCCGGGTGCTCAGCCAGCCCTACGAGCCTAGCGAAGCGGCCTTTCCCAAGCCGATGCTGATCATTCCCCTGGGCCTGCTCACCGGCCTGCTGCTGGCCATCGCCCTGGGTTATGTCTACGAATTCTTCGACCATCGCTTCAAGCACCCGGCCCAGGTCAACGACCACCTCGGCCTGCCGGTGCTGATGGTGCTCAACGCGATCGAGCCCCCCCAGGTCAACCCCTATCCGCGCTGGACCTGGCGCTGGGCCTGGCATTGGGCCAAGCAGTGAGCAACCTGAACATGGCCGCGCAGCCCATCGTGCACCTGATCCACAGCGGCGGTTTCTACGGTGCCGAACGCATGTTGCTGGATCACTGCCTGGCTACCCCCGGGCAGCACCGGGTGGTGTTCCTCGACGCCCCACCAGCGCTGTTGCAGCGTTTCACCGAAGCCGGCGTGACCTGCCACAACTGCCACGACCTCAAGGCCTTGCTGGCGCACCTGCGCCAGCAGCCCGGGCTGCTCAACGCGCACAACTTCAAGGCCCAGGTGTTCGCCTGGATCTGTGCCCGGCGCCTGCGCTTGCCATTGGTCCTGACCCAGCATGGCTTCACGCCCAGGAGCCTGAAACAGAAGCTCTATACCTGGACCAGCCTGCGCCTGTGCCGCAGCCGCCAGGTAAGCCGCGTGGCCTGCGTCGCCCAGAGCATCGCCCGCCTGCACCTGGCGGCCGGGGTGGCTCCAGGCAAGCTGCAAGTGATTGCCAACGGCCTGCCGCAACCGCTGCCGGCCCGACCGGCGAGCCACGAGGGGCCGCCCTTGTGTGAAGCCCCGGTGCGTCGTGACGACATGCAGCCCCTGGTGGGTTTCGTCGGCCGCCTGAGCGAGGAAAAGGGCCCGGATCTGTTCCTCGACGCCCTGGTCGCCCTGTGCCGGCAACGCCCGCAGCTCAAGGCGGTGCTGCTGGGCGACGGTGAGCAGAACCAGGTCCTGCGCCAGCGCATCGACGCCGAAGGCCTGTCGCTGCGCATCCTGTTGCCGGGTTACCAGCAAGACATGCAACCCTGGCTGCGACGCCTCAATGTCCTGGTGATCAGCTCGCGCACCGAGGGCACGCCGATGATCCTGCTCGAAGCCATGCAAGCCGGCACTCCGGTCGTGGCATTCGCCGTGGGCGGCATTCCCGATGTCCTGCAGCACCGGCACAACGGTCTTTTGGCCAAGCCACTGGACAGTGCCGAGCTGGCCCGGTGCATCGGCGAGCTGCTGGACGATCCGGCCCTGGCGGACACCCTGGCCGAAGCCGCACGCGTCACCCAGCGCGAGCACTACCACTTGCCGACCCTGGCCCGTAGCTGGGACGAACTGTACCGCCAGGCCAGGGAGGCCAACCCAGCATGATCGCCGCCCCTGTTCTCGGCCTGTTCCTGGGCCTGGCCGCCCTGGCCCTGCTGGCCAGCCCCTGGCCATTCCTGGCGCCCCTGGTGGTGGTCGGCCTGGCGGGCCTGGCCGTGCTGTATCGGCGCCCGGGCTGGGGCCTGCTGGGCATCTGCGCCCTGGTGCCGTTCGAAGGCTTGTTCAAGGACAGCGCGTTTTCCGGAGCCAAGCTGCTGGGCGCCTCGCTGATCCTGATCATGCTGTTCAAGTTGCTGTTGCGGCAGGTTCCCGATACCCGCCTGGGCAGCAACCTGTGGCGGGCCCTGGGGCCCTTCCTGCTGTTTCTGCTGCTGAGCTTCATGTACAGCGAGAACCTGGCCGTATCCCTGGACAGCCTGCGAGAACTGGCGGTGGGCCTGGTCCTGTTCTTCGTCACCCTGCTCATCGCCCGGGACACCAACCTGCTGATGCTCTGCCGCTTGCTGGCGGTGAGCGTGGCCATCACTTGCGTGATCGCGCTGGTCTCGGCCAAGTACCAGGTCGGTGGCCGGGCCATCGGCCTGCTGCAGGACGCCAACTATTTTGCCCTGCTGATCGCCATGGCCGTGCCGCTAGCGATCCTCCTGGCCCTGCGCGCGCCCTGCTGGCCGCTACGGCTGTTCTGGATCGCCATTGGCCTGACCCTGATGGCCGGCATGACCAAGACCGACTCGCGCTCCGGATTGCTGGTAGTGCTGTTCACCGTCGCCATCGGTGCCTGGCACTACCGCGACCGACTCAAGGGCCTGCGCCCCAAGCACTTGGGGTTCGCCATGTTCGCCGTGGCGATCGTCGTGCCCCTGGGCATCGCCGCCCTGCCAGCGGACTACGTGGCGCGGATCAAATCCCTGGGCATGCTCAAGTCCGGTGCCCATTCCGAGGACACCTCCCTGGGCCGGCGCACCTCGTACCTGGTGGTGGGCGGGCAGATGATCCGCGACAACCCGCTGCTGGGTTCGGGCCTGGGCACCTTCCCCGTGCACTATGCGCAGACCGGCTTCGCCAGCGGCTTCTCGGAAAACCTCAACGAGCCGGACCTGTACCGCCGCGCCCACAACACCTACCTGGAACTGTTCAGCGAGCTGGGAATACCCGCGGGCCTGAGCTTCGTCGCGCTGATGCTCATGGGCCTGCGCAACTTCGAGCGCGCGCGCCAGGCCTTCCTCGCCCGGGGCGTCCAGGAACAGGCCGACCTCGCCACCCACCTGGGCCTGAGCCTGCTCGCGCTGGCGGTGTTCCTGCTGTTTCTCAGTGCGCCGAACCACAAGTACCTGTGGATCTTCCTCGCCCTGTCCAGCGTGCTGCGCCGCCAAGCCGAGGACGACCAATGAGCCGCTACCGCGGGCCAGAACGCCGCAGGCCCCCGGGCAACGGCGTTCGCCAGGCTCGCCGGCAAGGCGAGCCTGACTTCAACCCCATCCGGCCAAGGGAGGCAAAGATGCACAGGATCAGCGTGATCGTGCCCATGTACAACGAGGCCCGGCACATAGGCCGGACCCTGGCCAGCGTGCTGCGCGCGGCCCGGGTGGCGGGTGTCGACTGCGAACTGATCGTGGTCGACAACGGCTCCATCGACCAGGGCCCGCAACAGGCTCGCGAAATGGGCGCCCGGGTACTGCTGTGCCCGGGCCTGAGCATCGGCGCCCTGCGCAATCGCGGGGCCGCGGTCGCCAGTGGCGATTGCCTGGCATTCCTCGATGCCGACATCGAGGTGCCCGAGGATTGGCTGCAACTCTGGCAACTGGCCCAGGGGCAACGGACCGCCGAAGTCTTCGCCCTGGATTGCGCCGCGCCCAGCAGCGCGCCGTGGTTCGCCCGAGCCTGGCAACGGCGTAGCCTGGCCGCCGGGACCCAGGCCCGCCTGCTGCACTGGATGCCCACCCCCAACCTGTGCCTGGAGCGGGCCTGGTTCGAGCGCGTCGGCGGCTTCGACGAGCAACTGCGCACCGGTGAAGACAAGGACTTCGGCCTGCGCCTGCACGCCGCCGGCGCCCGGCAATTGAGCCTGCCCCAGCCCCAGGTGCTGCATTGGGGCTTCGAGGGCAGCTGGCGCGAATGGGCCGCCAAGGAACGCTGGCGCCAGGGCAGCCATGTGCAATTGCTCAAGGCCGGCGGAGCGAGCCCGCGCCTGCTGCGCTTCCCCCTGCTGTGCCTGGCCTGCGCGCTGCTCAGCCTGCTGGCGCTGGGCGCCCTGCTCCTGGGGCGGCCCGACAGCGCCCTGTCGTACCTGGCTGTGGGCGCGCTGGCGCCGCTGGCCCTGGCCCTGCGCCAGGGCCTGCGCCAGCGCGATCCGCTGTTCGTCCTGCAGCTCTGGGTGCTGCACTGGGCACGCCTGCACCTGGGGGCCCTGGCCCTGGTGCAGGGTCTGTTCAACCGTTTTGTCGTGAGGCCCGACCGTGGCTAAGACTCTTTTCTGGCTCTGCCTGCTGCTGCCCATCTACGCCTGGATCGGCTACCCGCTGCTGCTGGCCCTGCTCAGCCGCTTCGTGCGGCCAAGGCCGGCGCTGCCCGGCCAGCCACTGTCGGTCAGCGTGATCATCGCCGCCCACAACGAAGGCCCGCACATCGAGCACAAGCTGCGCACCCTGCTGCTCCAGGACTACCCGGCTCCCGACTTGCAGATCATCCTCGCCAGCGACGGCTCCAGCGACGATACCGTAGCCATCGCCCTGGCCGTGCGCGACCCGCGGATCGTGGTCCTGGACTTGCCCCGGGTGGGCAAGGCCGGAGCCTTGAACGCCGCCGTGGAGTTGGCCCGCAACGATATCCTGGTGTTCACCGACGCCGACAACCAATGGTCCGCCGATACCCTGGGCAAGCTCCTGGCCCCCCTGGCCGACCCGCAGGTCGGCGCGTGCGGCGGGCACATGATCATCCCCCGGCCCGGGCACAACCTGAGCCTGGGCGACAGCCTGTACCGACACTATGAAGCCTGGATACGCCAGGCGGAAAACCGCACCGGCTGCATGGTGTCCGCCGACGGCGCCTTGCTGGCGCTACGCCGGGAGCTGTTCCAGAGCATTCCGGCGGAGGTCAACGATGATTTCTTCATCAGCACCTGCGCCCCGGTGGCGGGCAAGCGCATCGTCTATGTGGAACAAGCCCAGGTCCTGGACCAGGGCGTGGACGAGGCCGGCAAGCAATACCGCCGGCGCCTGCGGGTCACGGTGGGCGGCCTACAGAGCCTGGCCCAGCGTCGGCAACTGATGAACCCCTGGCGCCATGGTGCCTATGCCATCGCCCTGATCAGCCACAAACTGATTCGCCGCCTGGCGCCGATCTTGCTGCTGCCGCTGCTGCTGGCCAACCTGCTGCTGTGGAACGCCGGGCCCTTCTACAGCCTGTGCCTCATCGCCCAGTTGCTGGGCTACGGCGCTGGCGTGATGGGTCTTCTGGACCGCCACGGCCGCTTGCCCAAGGTGTTTCGCCTGGCCGGTTTCGTCCTGGTGACCCTGGCCGGCATGAGCATGGGCCTCTGGCAATTTCTCCGCGGGCAGCGCTACGCCCTGTGGAACCCACAACAGAATCGCTGACATGACCTTCAAACTAGTCCTCAAGCGCCTGCTGGGCAGCGCCTACCTGCACAGCGCCGGGCGCTCGCGCCTGGGCGAGGCCGGGGCGGTGCTGATGCTGCACCGGGTGCTGGCCGACTCCAACGCCGCGGCCAAGCCCCATCGCGCGCCCCTGTGCGTCGGCCAGGCCCAGTTCGAACAGTTGCTGCGCTGGCTGCGCCGGCATTTCGACTGCGTACCGCTGCAACAGCTGCTGGAGTTGCCTGGTGGCGACCGGCCGCGTATGGCGCTGACCTTCGACGACGGTTGGCGCGACAACGCCGAAGTAGCCTTTGCGCTGCTGGAACGCTACGAAGTGCCGGCGAGCATCTTCCTGTCCACCGACTTCATCGGCAGCCAGCAGGGCTTCTGGTGGGAGGCGATCGGCGAAACCCTGTGGCAACAGGCCGACGCCGCTGCTGGCCGGCCATTGCTGGAGCGCCTGCGCGAGCTGCAACTGACGCCACCGCTGGAGCTGCTGCAGCCCGGCGCCAGCGATGCCCGCAGCCGCCTGCTCGGCAGCTATTTGCAACGCCTCAAGCGACTGCCCGCGACCACCCTGCAGCAACTGGCCGACACCTGCCCCGCGGGCGCCGCGCCGCACGCCATGGACTGGCCCCAGGTCAAGCGCCTGGAGCGCTCGGGGCTGGTGTCCTTCGGCCCCCACGGCGCCAGCCACGGCATCCTCACCCAGCTCGAGGACGCGGCCCTGCGCACCGACCTGCAACGCTCCCATGACACCCTGCACAAACGCTGCCAGGCGCCGCTGCCAGTCTATTGCTACCCCAATGGCGACCACGATCCCCGGGTGCGGGCCGCCGTATCCGCGCTGGGCTATCGCTACGCCCTGGGCACCCGGCCCGGCCTGATCGAGGCCAGTGGCAACGCCTGGCTGGCCCTGCCCCGCATCGACGTCAGCCATGCCAGCGCCGCCCACCCCGGGCTCCTGGCCTGGCGCCTGTGGCAAGGCGCCCGGGCATGAAGCGCGGCGGCTATCTCTGGCACCTGGCCCTGAGCATGGGCACCCGCCTGGCGATGATCGGCCTGCGCCTGCTGCGCAACGTGCTGCTGGCACGCCTCCTGGGCCCGGCGGACCGCGGCCTGTTCGCCCTGCTCAGCACCCTGCCGGACCTGATCGCTGCGCTCACCAGCGGCGGTCTCAACACCGCGGTGGGCTATGAGGCGGCACGCCAGCGGCCCATGGGCCTGTTGCTGACCCAGGTACTGGTGTATGGCTGCCTGCTGGCCAGCCTGCTGACCCTGGCCGGCCTGGCGCTGGTCAATACCCTGGGCAGCCAGTGGGAACTGAGCCTGCAACTGGGCGACCTGGCCTGGCTGTTGTTGCTGGCGGTGCCGCTCACCGTGCTCAAGAGCGGGTTGCTGACCCTGCACAACGCTGACGGCCGGGTCGAAGCCTTCAATGCCTTGCGGCTGCTGGAATCCCTGGTGCCGCTGCTGCTGTTCGTCGGCCTGTGGTGGATCTGGCGCGAGCAACCGCTGGCCGCGGCGCTGGGCGGCTGGCTGGGCGGTACGCTGCTGGTGGTCGTGGTGGGCTGGTGCTGGCTGCGGCGCTGGCACGATGTGCGCCTGCGCTGGCAGACCGGGCAGCAACGCGAGCTGTTGCGCTACAGCGCCCAGAGTCATCCCGGGGTGCTGGCCCAGCAATTGATGCTGCGCTCGGACTACCTGTTCATCGGCGCCCTGCTCGATCCGGCGGCCCTGGGCTGGTATGCCATGGCCAGTGCCGCTGCCGAGCTGCTGTTGATCATTCCCGAGGCGGTGACCACCCCGCTGATGAAACGCCTGCTGCAACAAGGCAGCGGCATCGAGCAACTGACCGCCCTGGCCCTGCGCCTGACCGCCACGGTCATGCTGCTGGCCTGCCTGGGCATGGCGTTGATCGGCCAATGGTTGATCGTGACCTTGTTCGGTGCCGCCTATGCCCCGGCCTACAGCGCCCTCTTGGCATTGCTGCCGGGCCTGTTCGGCCTGTGCTACGCCAGCATCCTGCGACTGGACCTGCTGGGCAAGCAGCGCCCAGGCAGCCTGTCGCTGCTGATGGGCGGCGGCGCCCTGCTGAACCTGGTGCTCAACGCGCTGCTGATTCCACGGCTGGGCATCGTCGGTGCCGGCCTGGCCTCGTCCATCGCCTACCTGGCGGTGAGCCTGGTGATGCTCGGCCTGTATTGCCGCCTGAGCGGCGTGGCCTGGTATCGCACCCTGATTCTGCTGCCCGCGGACGTGACTTACGTACACCAGCTACTGCGCCCCAAGGAAAAGGCCTGATGAAATCCCATGCCCTGATCGTCCTGCTGCTACTCGCGGCGCCCTCCCTGCAGGCGGCCCCCATGCAATGGGGCGATATCCGCGATGGCAGCCTGTACCTGCAGGCCAACGTCGCCGATACCCTGCACCTGCGCTGGAGCCCGGCCTGGCAAAGCGACGCCAACCAGGAACAGCTGTACCTGGTCGGCCCCGACGGCCAGCTGCGCCAGCAGGTGGATATCCCGGCCGACCAGGCCTACGGCCAGGACAGCATCCTGCTGCCCGCCGCCAGCGGCGACTACCGGCTGCAAGTGCCCGGCTACAGCTTCCGCAACTTCAGGATCGGCCATGACAGCGCCACCCAGGCCCAGTTCGAGCCCACCAAGGTGCATTTCAGCGCCGACGTACCCGACGGCACCGAGCTGTACTTTCGCGTTGCCGCCGGTGAACGAGCGGTGCTCGCAGGCAAGTACCACGGTGGCGTGAGTGTGTTGCAAGCAGTGCGCCTGAGCGACGGGGCGAAGGTCCGGCTGGGGCTCGAGAACCACGATCAATACCCGCAATTCGACCAGGCCGAACTGCCGGTGGCCGAGCGCGACGAAGTCTGGCGCCTGTCCATGGGCGGCTCCGGCAAGGTCGGCTTCTGGCTCGACGGTACCGCCAACCTATTCGCCCAGGACCTGCGCCAACTGCACCCCTTGCAATGGACCCCGGGGCACGTGGAACTGAACCTGCACCCACAACTGGCCGGCCCCAGTCCACACCTGGGCGTGGCCCTGCCCTACGCGCAACCGCCGCAGTCGACCTTCGAACTGCTGCGAGCCCTGGGCCCCCGGGCCGCCAACTTCTACAGCTTCGTCGACGTGATCAAGGCCGAGCCCGAGCGGGAAATCGCCTTTCGCAGGCTCTACCGCGAGACCTTTGGCGTCGACCGCGATATCACCCTGCTGGCGGGCACCGGGCGCAGGCCGGTACTGGAAGCCAGCCCTGAAACCCTGGCGGGCCTCGACGCCTGGCTGGACGACAGCACACGGTTGGGCAACCAGGGCCTGCATTACCTGGCGTTCGCCGACGAACCCAACCTCAACTATCCGAGCTACGCCGCCTTCGCCGCCTATTTCAGCCAGATGCTGGAACGCACCAAGGCCCATCCCGAGGCCCGGGCCGCCGGGGTGCGCATCGCCATGCCGGTGAGCTCGCGCCTGCTGGATGGGCCGTTCCGGGTTGGCGCTGGGCAACGCCGGGGGATCGACTGGGCACGCCAGCTGCTGGCCGAGCATGGTCCGGACATCGACGCCCTGGCCTGGCACGAATGGATGGTGCGCGACCTGCTGGCCACCCGCCGCTACCGCGCCAGCGTGCGCGCCGCCGCCGACCTGGTGGGCCTGGACGACCAGGGCCGGCCACGCAAGGCATTGCTGCTGAGCCAGACCAATATTTCCAGCGGCCCGGACCTGAGCCCCTACCAGCAGGACACGCATTACGCCGGCCTGTGGTGGGCCTCGGTGGTGTTCAACGCGTCCCAGGATGGTTTGCTGGACATGCTCAACTGGTTCCAGGCCGCCGACGAGCCGGAGTATCCCAAGGGCATGCTGGCCCAGCATGGCGCCCGGCACTTCAGCCTCAAGCCGGTGGCCCTGGTCCAGCAGTTCCTCCAGCAGCATTGGCTGCCCCAGGTGCAGGTCCTGGACAACCCGGCCTTCGAGGTCGATGCCCTGGCCCTGCGCGACGGTCCGCGCCATAGCCTGCTGGGCGTGGCCAAGACTGCGCGCCAGCAGACCATCGAAGTCCCCATGCCAACCCACCACTGCCCGCCGGAACCGCAACTGACCTTGCTGGGCGCCGATGGCCAGGCCCGCCCCGCCAACGTGCAGTGCGATTCGGACCGGCTGGTGTTCCAGCTGCCCGGCGAAACCCTGTTTGCCTTGACCTGGACAACCCTATGAGTCGCTTGACCGGCCTATTGGCCAAGATCCGCCGCAAGGGCCTGCGCGGTAGCCTGCGAGTGCTGCGCGAACGCTTCTTCTATTACCACTGGGAGCTTCTGACCCTGGAGCGCTCCCTGGCCCTGCCGGTGCCCTGCCCCATCGACCCTGCACGCTGGCCCCAGGTGCCCATCACCCGGGAGCTGCTGCCAGCCTTCGACAAGTATTTCAAGGCCCAGCTACCGGCCATTCGCGGCCTGCTGGACAAGGGCAGCCGGGGCAGCGCGCACCTGGATCACCAGGGCAACGTGATGATGATGGTGTGGATCAGCGAGCGCGATTACTACGACGACCAGCTGTACCGCTGCTGGATGCGCGTGCCACCGGGCTGCCTGTATCAGTTCGCCGGCGAGTGCGCGCAGCCCTACCGGGGCTCGGGGGTGGTGATCCTGGCGCAGAAACTGCTCTGGGAGGAGTACCGCGAGCGAGGCTTCAAGAGCACCCGGGCCCTGGTCAACGTGCGCAACGAACCAGCGCTGAAGATGCACATGCGCCTGGGCTTCCAGGAAGTCGGCGAATCCCTGCATGTCTACTGCCTGTTTCGTTGCCTGCACTTCCATCACCGCCGCCCCTATCACCAGACCCGCTTGCACCAGCTGCGACGTGGGCGCCTGCTGGATCAGCAAGCCGGCACGAAGATCGACCAGGAGCGGCCATGACTCTGCGCTGGCAATGGTGCAGCGACCTCGCGACGGCGCAGTTCCCCGAGGCCGCCTATGAGCAACTGCGCGCCGCCAACGAGCGCGCCACGCCGTTCAATCGCCTGGGCTGGCTACGCGGCGCCGCCCAGGCCCTGGCCCCGGGCCAGGGGTTGCAGATACTGCTGGGCTGGCAGGAACAGCGCTTGGTGCTGTGCCTGCCATTGGTGGCCGCCCGCGAATCCCGCGGGGGGCTGCCGCTGCGCGTGGTGCGCCACCTCGGGCATCCGCTTTGCGATCGCCTGGCCTTGCTGGTGGCCGACAGCGCCCGGCACGCCATGCCCGAGGCGCTGCGGCAAATCCGTCGGCACCTGCCCCATGACCTGCTGCAACTGCACGAACTGGTAGCGGCCAACGAGCTGTTGGCGCCCTGGCGCCAGGCCAGCAGCTACGCCGAGCACGCGTTGACCTGCCGGGTACCGGAGCACTTGATTATGCCCGCCGATGCCGAGGAGGCCAGTGGCACCTTGCGCTACGAATTGCGCCGGGCCAGGAAGCGCTGCGCAGAGATCGAGGCGCGGATCATCCGCGTAGCGCCCAAGCCCGAGGGGATCGATGAAATCCTGCAGAGGCTGTGCGAAGTCGAGCAGGCCAGCTGGAAAGGCACCGACGGCCTGGGGATCTTCTCCGGCGGACCACGCCGCCAATGGATGTTCAGCGCCCTGCGCCAGCTGGCCGCCGAAGATTGCGTGCGAATCGTGCTGCTGGAGCACCAGGGACGTTGCATCAGCTATCGCCTGGGCCTGTTGGAACGGGGCCGCCTGTACGACTACAACATCGCCTTCCTGGCCGACTACGCCAACCTGGGCAGCGGTCGCCTGCTGCTGGACGAATGGATCCGCTGGGGCCTGGAGGATGGCTGGCAATGGGTGGACGCCTCGCGGGTCAGCCTCAGCCGCTCCAGCCACCAGTTGCACGAACGCCTGAGCGGCCTGGTGGAACAGCAGCGCTGGAGCTTCTACAGCTGGCGCCCCCTGGGCCTGCTGGCGGGCCTGGGCGAACGCCTCTGGCAACGACTCAAACCTCATCTCAAGGCCTGGCGCGAACGACGTCAGGCCGCCCCCCCTGCGAAGGTGCGCCCATGAAGGACTTCCAGGCCAATGCGCCACGAGTGATCGTCAACGCCGACGACTTCGGCCTCGACCCGGACTACAACCAGCTGACCCTGCGAGCCTTCAAGAGCGGCGTGATCAGCTCCGCCACCTTGATGGCCAACATGCCGGCCTTCGAAGATGCCTGCCAACTGGCCCACCGGCATGAATTGCTGGGGCGCATCGGCCTGCACTTCAACCTGACCTACGGCCCGGCCCTGAGCCAGGCGATCCGCGGGCAACCGCTGTTCTGCGACGCCCAGGGCCAGTTCGACCTGAACCTGCCGCGCTCGACCTTGCGCCTGCCGCGACCGGCCGCCGCCGCGGTGCTGCAAGAGCTTCAAGCGCAGTGGGAGCGCTGCCTCGCCCAGGGGCTGCGGCCCAGCCATATCGACTCCCACCAACACGTGCACAACCTGTGGCCGGTGGCGGCGATCGTCGCCCGCTTCGCCGCCCGGCAAGGGGTGCCGGTGCGCCTGGCGCGGAATGTCGGGAGCAATATCGGACTCGCCAAATGGCTGTTCAAGACCGCGCTGAACCGGCGCATCCGCGGGTTGTCCGGCGCCAGTGCCGACTCAGTGTGCACGCCCAGGGATCTGCTGGACGGCTTGCGCCCACGGGGCGTGGTCGAGGTGGTGGCGCACCCGACGCAATTGGCCGATGGCGATTTCGGCGACGACTACCTGCCGGCGCAGCAATCGTTGGAGCGACTGCTGGCCCGGGCGTTGCCCGGATATCGGCGGGTCGCCTACAGCGAGCTCTAGGAGAAACGTTAATGGACTGCGCTGAACGGACGGTTTTCCCAGGCTGCGCGGCGGGCTACCCTTGGCGCCCTTTTTCCTGGTGCAAGGAATCGCCATGTCCTGGTCGTTTCGTCGTCTGTGCAGCCTGACCGCCCTGATCTGCCTGTTGCTGGCCCTGGCCTGGGGGCTCGCCCCCGGACTGCTGCTGGCCCTCTGGGGCCTGGACTACAACCCGGTCGCGGGATTCGTCGCACGGCGCAACGCCTTGCTGTTCCTGGGGCTGGCGGTGATCTTCCAGCAGTTTCGCGACGTGGGCCACAGCCCTGCCCGCCAGGCCCTGGGCAATGGCATGGCGACCAGCTGTTTCGCCCTTGCCGGGCTGGGGACCCTGGAGTGGCTCAATGGCAATGCCGGGCCGGGCATCTTCCTGGCGGTGGGTACGGAATTGCTGCTGGGCCTGGGGTTCGTCCAGGCCCGCAGGCTTCCTTGAACGAGCGCGGTAGCCAGCGGCCCGAAGCTCAGTAATGCACCCGCCTCAGCGGTACGCCATGTCCGGAACCTTGGGCCAGGTCATGGCGCAGCCCGGCGATCAGCTCGTTGATTTCACGACAGCCATTGAGCTGCGCGGCGTCGATGCCGGTAACCAGCAGGTCGACACGATCGGGTTCATGTTCGCCGAATACCTTTACCGTCATCGACAGCTCGGGGCTCAGAGTGCATTGACAGCGCTTGGGCAAGAAGCTGCTTTCGATGATATTGCGCAGCTCCAGGGCAGATAGAAACATGGCGACTCTCTCCGTTGTTCGAGGCGGCCAATCGGCAGGCAGGCTGCCTGCGGACGACGTCCGTGTTCGAGGGTTCCAGGCCCGATCCTGATTGTCCTTACAGACGGGTCCACGCTACAGACTATGCGGCTTTGCCGAGTCTGTTAAATTCGATTTGGCTCTGAGCAGCGGCTTTTTCGAGCCGACTCGATGTCCTTCCCACACGCCACCAGGAGCAGTCGCCTTGATTACCTGCCACGTCAAATATGTGATCGATCCCTATCAACTGGCCGAGTTCGAAGCCTATGCCAAAGCCTGGATCAGCGTGGTGCAGCGCCTGGGCGGCAGCCACCATGGCTACTTCCTGCCCAGCGAGGGTGCCAGCAATATCGCCTATTGCCTGTTCAGTTTTCCCTCCCTGGCGGCCTACGAGGCCTACCGCCAGGAGGCTTTGGGCGATCCGCAAAGCGTGGCGCTGGTGGCCTCGGTGATGGAGAAGAAGTTCATCCTCAGCTACGAGCGCAGCTTCCTGCGTCCCCTGCTCTCCTGAACCCAGGCGGCGTCCGGCTCAGGCCGGCTGCGGCCCATTGCACAGGGCGGCACGCTCGGCCACGTGGCGCAGGCTGTCGAAATTGATATTGGCCCCCGAGTCGATGGCCACCAGGGTCTGGCCGCGCACGCCGGTCATGGCCACGTACTGCTTGATCCCGGCCACCGCCAGGGCTCCGGAAGGCTCGGTGATCGAACGGGTGTCGTCGTAGATATCCTTGATGGCCGCGCAGAGCTGGTCATTGCTGACGCTGATCACCTGGTCCACGTGCCGCCGACAGATTTCATAGCCATGTTCGCCGACCTGGGCCACCGCGACCCCGTCGGCGAAGGTGCCCACCGAGGCCAGGGTCACCCGTTCCCCGGCGGCCAACGATTGCTGCAGGCAGTTGGAGTGCTCGGACTCGACGCCGACGATACGGATTTCCGGCCGCAGGTATTTCACATAGGCGGCGATCCCGGCGATCAGCCCACCGCCGCCCACCGGGACGAAGATCGCATCCAGCGGCCCCTGTTGCTGGCGCAGGATTTCCATGGCCACTGTGCCCTGCCCGGCGATCACATGGGGATCGTCGAACGGCGGTACGAAGGTGCGCCCGCTGCGCTCGGCCAGCTCCAGGGCATGGGCCAGGGCGAAGGGAAAGCTGGGGCCGTGCAGCAGCGCGTCACCGCCACGGCTGCGCACCCCCAGGACCTTGAGCTGCGGGGTGGTCTCGGGCATGACGATGGTGGCCTGGATCCCCAGCTCCCGCGCCGCCAGGGCCACGCCCTGGGCATGATTGCCGGCGGAGGCGGTGATCACCCCGCGCTGCTTCTGCTCGCTGCTCAATTGCGCGAGGCGGTTGTAGGCGCCGCGGATCTTGAAGGAAAAGGTCGGTTGCAGGTCCTCGCGCTTGAGCAGGATCTGGTTGCCCAGGTGCTGGGACAACGCCGGCGCCGCCTGCAACGGCGTGCAGATGGCCAGGTCATAGACCGGCGCGGCAAGAATCATCTTCACATAGCGCTCCAGCAGGGCCATGTCGGCACTCGGAGTGGGCGTTGGGCTGGGGCGGCTCATGATGGATCTCCTGGCTGTGTGCGAAGCCCGGGAGACAGAGAGAAAAAACCCGCCTCCAGGGCGGGTTGGGTGCAGTCGTCAGCAAGCCCGCCAATGAGTAATGGCGGTAATAATGCTTGGCTGGGGACGAATGGCGGAAAAAGTCATGGACGCAAAACTAGCGAAATAATCGACCTGTCGCAAGCATCCGGAAAAACAATCGCACCGGCCACTTGAGGTGAAATATACGAAACATATATGATCCGTATATTCCCCCTCAGAGAACCTAGCGCGACATGGGTATCGTCAAGATCTCCGATGAACTGCACGAACAGATCCGCGTGGCCAGCGCCGCCATGGATCGCTCGATCAACGCCCAGGCCGAGTTCTGGATGAAGATCGGCCTGCTGGCCGAGCTCAATCCGCACCTGGCCTACAACGACCTGATCAACAAGCTCTTGTTGAACAAACCCGACCTGCTCAGGGGCCGCGCATGACCCAGGCCCTGATCAAGACCGCCGATCAACTGGCACTGATGCGTGAGTCCGGGCGCCTGCTAGCACAGGTGTTCACCTACCTCGACGGTTTCGTCGGCCCGGGCCTGTCGACCCTGGAGCTGGACGCTGCCGTGGAGCATTTCATCCGCCACCAGCTCAAGGCCCGCCCCGCCAGCAAGGGCCAGTACAACTATCCCTACTGCATCAACACCTCGATCAACGAAGTGGTGTGCCATGGCATGCCCCATCCAGAGGCCGTGCTCAAGGATGGCGACATCGTCAACATCGATATCACCCTGGAGAAGAACGGCTACATCGCCGACTCCAGCAAGATGTACCTGATCGGCAATGTCGGCCCACGGGCCCGGCACTTGGTGGATACCACCTTCCAGGCCATGTGGAACGCCATCCGCCTGGTACGGCCCGGCGCCCGGCTCGGCGATATCGGCCATGCCATCCAGAGCCATGCCCAGGCCAACGGCTACAGCGTGGTCCGTGAATATTGCGGCCACGGCATCGGCCGGCAGATGCATGAAGAACCGCAGATCCTGCACTTCGGCCGGGCCGGCACCGGACTGGAACTGCGCGAGGGCATGACTTTCACCATCGAGCCGATGCTCAACCAGGGCAGCGCCCGGGTTCGCAGTCTCAAGGATGGCTGGACCGTGGTCACCCGCGACCACGGCCTCTCCGCCCAATGGGAACACACCGTGGCGGTGACCCGTGACGGCTTCGAAGTGCTGACCCTGCAACCGCAATAGGCCTCAGCCAGCCCGCTCGCGGCGGCCCCCCAGCCGCCGCAACCCCAGGGCCATGCCAACCGCGGCCAGCAACATCGCCAGCAACAGCAGCGAATAGGACAACCACCAGGGCGTGCCGGCGGTCATCATGCTGAATTCGGACATGCCACCGATGCTGGCGATCAGGTTCAGCGGCAGGAACACCACGTTGATCAGGGTCAGCTTGCGCAACAGCTGGTTGCTGCTGTTGTTCATCAGGTTGCCCCGGGCATCCATCAACCCGGCGAACACCGTGGAATAGATCTCCGCCTGCTTGTAGCACTGGTCGTTCTCGATGATCAGGTCGTCGATCAGGCCGATGGCCTGGCCACAGAAACGCTCCTTGGCAGCGTGGTTGCGCAAGCGGGTCAGGACCGCGCCGTTGCTGCGCAGGGCATTGAGGTAGTGGATCAGGCTTTCGCTGAGGTTGAACATCTGCAGCAGGTGGCGGTTCTCCAGGGTCTGGTTGAACTTCTGTTGCAGCTCGCGGGCCACCAGCTTGATCACCTTCAGGTGCCCCAGGTAGTGATGGATGTTGTTGAGCAGCAAATCCAGCAGCACGTCCTGCGGCGTGTGCAGGTCGTGCCTGGCGCCCAGGCCGTGCAGCGGCGTGTCGTCAGCGGCGATCACCAGCAATCGCTCCGGGGCGAACAGCAAGCCGCAGGAAGATACCTCGAAAGACAGACTGCCAGCGCCGGAATAGTTCTCCGGGCGCTTCCAGATCAGGAACAGGTAATCGGGGTGAAACTCGATGCGCGAGACTTCGTCCGGGTCCAGCGCCGAGTCCAGGGCATGGGCATCGAGCTTGAAAGCGCTGTGCAGCAGGTCGCGCTCGGCCAGGTCCGGATCGCTGAACAGCATGACCTGCGCCTCGAGGCCAGGCACCGGGCACAGGCCGCCATGGCTCAGCCGATAGCTCTGGATCATCGCAACCTCACCAGGCCTGGCCCCGCCGCTTGAGTTCGAGACGACGGACGAATTCCTCCAGCACCAGGCAATACAGGTCGTCCTGCAGGTAGGCATCCTCGATGCCGGCATCGAGGTTGGGATTGTCATTGACCTCGATCACCACCACCTTGTCGCCGGCTTGCTTGAGGTCGACCCCATACAGGCCGTCGCCAATCAGGCTGGCGGTCTTGACCGCCAGTTCCACCACCGCCCGTGGCGCCTCGTGGATCGCCAGGGTCCGGCATTCGCCGTTGATGTCCTGGCCCTTGGCCTTGTGGTTGTAGATCTGCCAATGGCCCTTGGACATGAAGTACTGGCAGGCAAAGATCGGCTTGCGGTTGAGCACACCAATGCGCCAGTCGTACTCGGTGTAGAAGAACTCCTGGGCCAGCAGCAGGACCGAATGCTCGAACAGTTCGGCGGTGGCTTCCAGCAGCGCCTGCTGGCTCTCGACCTTGATCACCCCCCGGGAGAAACAACCGTCGGGGATCTTCAGCACCAGGGGAAAGCCCAGGCGCTCGCCCACCCGCTCGAAGTCCTGCGGTCGCTCCTTGTACAGGATCTCGGTAGCCGGCATCCCCAGTTGGTGACCCTTGAGCAGGTCGCTGAGGTAGACCTTGTTGGTGCAGCGCAAGATCGAAGCCGGATCGTCCATCACCACCAGCCCTTCGCTCTCGGCCTTCTTGGCGAAGCGGTAGGTGTGATTGTCGACACTGGTGGTTTCGCGGATCAGCAAGGCGTCGTATTCGGCCAGGCGCGTGTAGTCCTTCTTCTCGATCAGCTCCACATCGATCCCCAGCCCCTTGCCGACGCGAATGAAATTCTCCAGCGCCCGGGCATTGGAAGGCGGCAAGGCTTCCTGGGGATCATGGAGGATAGCCAGGTCATAACGGGCCAGGCGCCGGGAGCGCGGAACACGCCAGACCTTGCGACTGAAACTGTCCAGGGAGTTGGCGAACTGATCTTCCTGGTCTTCTCGCAACTTATGCAGGGCGCCGCACTTCACACCCTCGATGTGCCAGCTGTTAGTTCGTTTGAACTCAACTAACAAGATTGGGCATGGAAACAACTCGAATATCTGCCGGGCCAAATCCTGCAGGGGTTCTATATGGGTCCGGCCGAAATACAGAGTCAGGGTAAAGCCTTCGGTATCGCTGTACAGATGATGGCTCAAGGCCTTTTCCAGGGTCTTGTCCAGATCGTCCAGCGCCAGGCCGTAGAGGGCCTTGCGGGTCAGCTCGCTGATGGTCCGAACCGAAGGAATCACCCGGTGACCACGGGCCTCGGCCAGGAGCGAGCAATAATAACCATGCCCCAGGTACTTGTAGCTGCGGCACAGGTTGATGACCTGGACCCGCTTGCCCGGGGTGCTTGCGCAGCTATGTTCCAGGTACTCCTGGGCGGTGAGGATATCTTCACTGGGGAAATACGAGGCCCAGTCTTCCTTGCGCTCGACAATGATGATGACTTGGCTGGAGACTTTATCGATTGCCGACAAATAACTTGTCGAAGTGATTGCCGCCGGCAAACTTTGCCCGGATACTTCTGGCCAATGATTTTGTACCGCTGACATAAAGTTCGATCTCGCTGAAGAAACCTGACCCTTTCTATTAAGCACGAACTTTTTTTGAAGTCTCGTTTCATTACGCAACTTTTACGGCGGTCATATGGATCTTGTCTTTCGCACTGCAACCCCCGACGACCTGGCAGCCCTGGTGGAGTTGGAACAGCAATGTTTTACCAGCGACCGCCTGACCCCGCGCAGCTTCCAATGGATGATCAGCCGCGCCCACGGGCAACTGCTGGTGGCCCAGCACCGCGAGCGGTTGCTGGGTTACGCCCTGGTGCTGTTTCACCGCGGCACCTCCCTGGCGCGCCTGTACTCCATCGCCATCGCTGCCGATGCCCGGGGGCTGGGCCTGGGCAAGCGCCTGCTGCAACGCATCGAGGACTGCGCCCTGGCCCACGACTGCGCCTACCTGCGCCTGGAGGTGCGCAGCGACAACCCCACGGCCATCGCCCTCTACGAACGCCACGGCTATCGACGCTTCGCCAGGCTCCACGACTACTACGAGGACCATGCCGACGCCCTGCGCCTGGAAAAGCGCATCCGCGAGCCTCGGGAGACCCGCAGTATCCGTGTGCCCTACTACCAGCAGACCACCGACTTCACCTGCGGACCGGCCTGCCTGCTGATGGCCATGGCCGCGTTGCAACCGGCGCGGCCGCTGGAGCGTCGCGAAGAGCTGCAGATCTGGCGCGAAGCGACCACGGTCTTCATGACCGCCGGCCACGGAGGCTGCAGCCCCCAGGGCCTGGCCCTGGCGGCCTGGCGCCGGGGCTTTGGCGTGCGCCTGCAGGTCAACAGCGCCGGGCCGCTGTTTCTCAACGGCGTACGCGACGAGCATAAAAAAGACGTCATGCGCCTGGTCCACGACGAGTTCTGCAAGGCATTGGACGCCAGCGACGTGCAACAGGTGCTCGGCGGGCCGCTGGAGCTGCCGCGCCTGCTGGATGACGGCGGCCAGCCATTGGTGCTGATCAGCAGCTATCGCCTGACCCGCTCCAAGGCGCCCCATTGGGTGATGGTCACCGACTGCGACCAGGACTTCGTCTACCTCCACGACCCCGATGTCGACCATAGCCAGCACCGCCAGGCCATGGATTGCCAGCATCTGCCGGTGAGCCACCGGGAGTTCGACAAGATGTGCAGCTTCGGCAGCAGCAAGCTGCGGGCCGCCGTGGTGCTCTACCCACGCCAGTCCGCCCAGGGTGCTTGAGGCTTACTCCAGGCCGAGCCGGTACAGCACGCCCGAGTCTTCATCGGTGAGGACATACAGATAACCGTCGGGCCCCTGGCGCACGTCGCGGATGCGCGCCTTGAGCTCGCCCAGCAAACGTTCCTCATGCACGACGCGGTCACCATCGAACTGCAGGCGGATCAGTTGCTGGCTGCTCAGGGCACCGATGAAGGCGTTGTGTTGCCAGGGCTTGAAGCGATCGGCAGTGTAGAAAGCCAAGCCGCTGATGCCCGGCGACTGTTCCCAGACATGCCGCGGCGCCACCGTGCCCGGGGCGGTTTGTCCGCCAGATTCGGGGATCGGCTGGCCCGAATAGTCGATGCCATGGGTTGCCAGGGGCCAGCCATAGTTCTTGCCCCGCTCGATGATGTTCAGCTCGTCACCACCTTTGGGGCCATGCTCGCCTTCCCACAGCGTCCCGCTCCAGGGATTGAGCGCCGCCCCCTGGGGATTACGTTGGCCGTAACTCCAGATTTCCGGACGCACACCGGCCTGGCCAACGAAGGGATTGTCCTCTGGTACCCGGCCATCGGCGTACAGGCGCACGACCTTGCCCTGGAGCTTGTCCAGGTCCTGGGCGGTGGGCCGCACGTTGTTCTCTCCCAAGGTGATGAACAGGTAGCCGTCGTGGTCGAACACCAGCCGCGAGCCGAAGTGGTTGCCGGTGGAGAGCTTCGGCTCCTGGCGGAAGATCACCTGGAAGTCCTTGAGCCCACTGCCATCCTCGGCCAGTCGGCCACGGCCCACCGCGGTGCCGGCAGTGTCGCCCTGGCCACCACCCTCGGCGTAGGACAGGTAGACCAGGCGGTCCTGGACGAAATCCGGCGACAACGCCACATCCAGCAGGCCGCCCTGGCCTCGGGCCCACACCGTCGGTACGCCATTCAAGGGCGCCGAAAGCTTGCCCTCGGGGCTCACCAGGCGCAGGTTGCCCGGTCGTTCGGTGACCAGCATGCCCTGGCGATCCGGCAGGAACGCCAGGGCCCAGGGATGGTCCAGGCCTTGCACCACCGGGGCCAGGCTCAAGGTGCCGTGTTCACTGGCGAATGTCTGCTTCTCGACGGCCAGGGCCGGTGTGGCGTTGGCCAACAGGACGCTGGTGCACAAGGTGGTGAACAGGCTTCTACGCAACATACTGGTTTCCTTCTATGGATCGAGGGGCTTCCCTGGTGGCCGCTGGTACAGCGCTCCCTGGCAAGGCCGTGGGCGTCTCAGCGCCGGTTGCCATTGGCGTCGTAGCTGGGGGCTGGCAAGCGTGGATCGGGGTTGGGCCGTTGTCCCCCTCCACGAGGATAGCCGTTGCCGATCCCGCCGTTCTCCAGGGTGGGCGCCGGGCTCGAGGGCACAGTCCCGGGGACGCGTACCGGCGGGTTGGCGGGCTGGGTCCCTTGCATACTGTTGGGATTGGCCCGACGAATCGGGTTGCTGTAGGGATCGTTATTGCCGCTGTTGGGCAGGTTCTGCGCGAGTCGCCAGGTGTCCGCCACCTGGCTGTAGGGTTCCGGGGCGGCCCAGGCGGTGCCGGCGGCCCAGGCCAGGACAAGGAATGCGGCAAGGCCGCGAGCCGGACTGTTCATGGCAGGTCTCCTCGGGAGCGAAGGTATCGGATTCGATTCCACGCTACGCCCGGGGTTCGGCTTTGTTAATCAAATAATCTTGAGGCAGATGTAACGCCCGGTATCCACGGGAGGATGTGGGCACCGGGAATGGCGGGCCTCCTCAGGGTCGGCGGATGGCTGACCGCTGAAGAGTTCGCATACAGGCGGGGGTCATCAGATATAGATGAACAGCAACAGCAACGCGGCGAAGATCGCCCACTTTTCCAGGTAGTAGCGCGCGCGATTGCGTTTTTTCAGCTCTTTGCCCCGCAGGCGGATCTTGTACAACCGGTTGAAGGCCCGATTCAGGCCGCCGGTCTTGTCGCCCGCGTCGTTGGGCGAGCCGGCCGCCGACATCACGGTACGGCTGAACCAGCCATTGAACGCTGCGGCCCAGCGGTATTTCATCGGTCGCTCGACGTCGCAGAACAGGATGATGCGGTTCTGCTCGGTGGTGTTTTCCGCATAGTGGATATAGGTCTCGTCGAACATCACCGCTTCACCGTCGCGCCAGTGGTAGCGTTCGCCGTCGACCTCGATGTAGCAACCCTCGCTGTTGGGCGTGGACAGCCCCAGGTGATAGCGATAGGAACCGGCATAGGGATCGCGATGGCGAACCAGCTTCGAACCGGGGGGCAGTTCGGCGAACATCGCGGCCTTGATCGAGCCGATGCTCTGTACCAGCTCGGTGGTGCGCGGGCACAGCTTCATCGCCGAAGGATGGCTGTCGCCGTACCACTTGAGATAGAAGCGCTTCCAGCCGGTCTTGAAGAACGAGTTGAAACCCACGTCGTTGTACTGGTCGGAGCGCTTGATCTCGCCGGCCTGCAGCAGGCTCTGCCCCTCGGCGCGGATCTCTTCCCAGTGCTCCTTGAGCATTTCCATTTCCGGGAAGTCCGCCGGGTCCAGGTACGGCCGGTTGGGATGCTTGGAGAACAGGTAGAGGAAGCAGTTGATCGGCGCCAGGAAGGTGGAGTGGTCACTGAGCTGGCGACCCAGTTTGTGGCGCACTCGCCCCCGCAGGTGTACGTATGCAATGGATAGAACGTATACAGCGGCAATGATGAGTTTCACGGAAATCGTCACACGTCAGAAGGGAACATGCTGCGCCTGCACAAACCCGCTGGTCCGGAGGCAAATGGCAGCGTCTGAATTGAAAAAGCGTGACTGGCGATACTCTCCGTCGCCAGTCCGGCTCTCGGCATCTGGCCGTCGGCAGGCATTTTAGCCACAGTTTGTAACCAAGGGTTAATCCAAATTTGTGAAAAGCTGCGGGGGCTTTGTAGCCGCGCTCCGCTATTGCCGCAGGTATTGATGCAGCTCAATGGACAGGCACTTTGCCTCCTCAGCCTCGCGACGGCTGTGTGCGAGGGATGAGACGGCGTATGCTGCGCGCCACTGACTTCCCTCGCCCGGCAAGGATCGCCCGAACCATGCTCCCGCCACGCTTCCCGACGCTGGTACTGCTGCCCGGAATGGACGGCACTGGCCGCCTGTTCGAACCACTGCTCAAGACCCTGGGCCCTGACGTGCCAGTGCAGGTGCTGGACTATCCCGCCAACCTGCCGCTGGATTATCCCGCCCTGCAAGAACGGGTCTGGGAGCAGTTGCCCAAGGATCGGCCCTTCGTGCTCCTGGGGGAGTCTTTTTCCGGCCCGGTGGCGGTCGCCCTTGCCGCACGCCAGCCACCAGGCCTGCTGGGCCTGGTGCTGTGCGCCAGTTTCGTACGTAACCCGCGCCCCGCCTTGAGTCCCCTGATGGGGCTGCTCAAGCTCATCTCCCTGCATCATTTGCCGTCGTGGCCCATGGCGGCACTGCTGCTGGGCAGGCTTTCCACCCCGGGACTGCGTACAGCCCTGGCCGGGGCCATAGCCCAGGTAGCGCCATCGGTGCTGCGGGCGCGCCTGCTGGCCGTGCGTGATGTGGACTGCAGCGCGGCATTGGCCGCATCGCAGTTGCCGCTCATGTACCTGCGCGCCCGCCAGGATCGACTGGTGCCCGCGGCGGCAGCGGCCTTGATCCTGCAGCTGCGCCAGGATGCCCAGGTAATCGAGATCGATGGCCCCCATTGCTTGCTCCAGGCCGCGCCGGCAGAAGCCGCGCGGCCTCTGCGGCATTTCATCCAGGCCTTGCCGGGCTAACCGCACCAGGAGTCGACTTCGGTTCCGCTGAACGCCAATGGTCCAGGGTATGAGCCCGACAGCGATGCCAGGAAGCCCGAAACAGCCCTCGGCAGGCCACCGATGGTAGAGCCCGGGGAACAATGACATCAGCGGGTCGTTGGTGCTCTCCTGCACCTGGGTCCCGTGCATGTTGGCCCGATTGTCCCGCGTATTGATCGAGCAGGTGATGGCCCTGGATCGCTCCCCGGTGGACCTGCCCTTCCCTACGGATCCGCGGAGCGTGCACCGGGCCAGGCTATTGCGTCACCACCCCGTGAGCCAGGCGGCTGGGAGCCAGCGCGCGCACCATAGAGCGGCTGCATGCCCGGACAATGAAAAGACCCACGCGCAGATCGGGCTCGTGACCGACAGGATTGGGCGGAGGATCGCTCGAGAAAGGCGGCCTTGAGCATCGCCAGGCACAGCAGGATGATCGCTGTGCCCGCGACAAGGGCCAGGCAACGCCATGGCCAGTCCAGATCCGGGGCAAAACCT
The DNA here is from genome assembly GCF_046230915.1 of Pseudomonas sp. KCJK8993. NCBI lineage: Bacteria > Pseudomonadati > Pseudomonadota > Gammaproteobacteria > Pseudomonadales > Pseudomonadaceae > Pseudomonas > Pseudomonas sp. KCJK8993. Next base: position 71,529 of record NZ_JBJJLO010000008.1, on the reverse strand, counting down.
GCAATCACCGCAGCAACACCCAGGCCCAGCAGGAGCAGGAAGAGGAAAACGGCAATCAGCCAGGTGCCGAAGAACAGGACGCGCCATGGCCATTTGTTGCGTTTGATCGGTGAAGCGCGTTCGACGCGGGAGGAATGTTCGTGCTGCATATCCATCGCAAGACCAGTTGTTCCATGCAAGGAAACCTGGCCGGACCTTCAGGTTCAGGTCACTCCTCGACCCGGTCCCCAATTGAGAGGGGTGGAGGATCGGGCCGGGAATGAGGGCCGAATGATGCCAAATGAACTTGCCCCCGACAACCGCCAAACTCGCTCAGCCTTTGCGGTATTGGCTCAGGCCCAGGCCGGTATGGCGCTTGAAGTATTTGCCGAGGTAGGACGCATCGGCAAAATTGAGCTCTTCAGCGATCCGCCGCACCGGCTTGCGTGGCTGGGCCAGCTGTTTCTTGATCTCCAGCACCACCTGCCTGTCGATCAGCGTCTTGGGCGCGTCGTTGAAATACCTTCGCGACAGCTGTGCCAGGTAATAGGGGGTCACATGCAACAGGCCAGCATAGAACGCCACCTCGCGCTGCTGCCGACAGTGCAGCGCGATCAACTCCCAGAAGCGCCAGCAAAGCGCTTCCGGCCTGCTGAAGTCATTGCTGGTCACGCTCTGCAAGTCGACTCTTTCGCAAAGCCACAAGAACAGGTTCTGGAAATGGTTGACCAGCATCACTCGCCGATGGTTCGCGACCTGCTCCTGGATGATCGCCGCCTGACGCTCCCAGGCTTGCAAGAAGGCCTGAAATTGTCGATTGGCGCGCAAGAACGGCGAACGACTCAAGAACACGAACAGGCTGTTGGGCAACGCGGCGGCCACCTCTGCCGCGATGGCGCGATTGAGCAGATAGCAGCGACAGGCAAAGTCATCCGATCTGTGCCTGAACCAGGCGATCGAATCCTCGGCGAGAACCAGAAAGTCGTTTTCCGTCACCTTGTACGGCTGGAAATTCACTTCCAGTTCAGCGCTGCCCTGCTGGCAGACCAGCACCACCACATAGGCCAAGGCCAGGGGGAGCCCCTGGTCCCCGTCGAACCGGCAGCAGCCGATGAAGAAATCCTCGCAACCGTTCACCGTCAGGTCCGATACCACTGCCCAGGCCTCCAAGTGCGTCTGCTGTTTTGAAAATTACTTTTTTTGCCCCAGCCCATGCATTGCCCCTGTCCTGACGGATTTCCACAATGGCGCTGGGCATTTTGCGCCACAAATTTCAGGAAAACACCTCATGTTGAACACCCAACGCCTTGTCCTGCGGCCCTGGCGGGCCAGCGACGCGTCCAGCCTCTACCAGTACGCCAGCGACCCGCGAGTGGGTCCGATCGCCGGCTGGCCAGTGCATGAAAGCGAAGCGCAGAGTTTGGAAATCATCCAAACGCTATTTTCACGTCCGCACGTCTACGCCGTGACGCGCAAGCAGGACGACGTGGCCATCGGCCTGGTGGGATTGCTCGTTGGCCAGGACAGCCATTTCGAGATCGCCGAGAACGAGGCGGAAATCGCCTATTGGATTGGCGTGCCGTTCTGGGGCCAGGGCCTGATTCCGGAAGCGGTCAGGGAACTGATGCGCCACGCCTTCGTCGATCTGGAGCTCGGCGCCCTCTGGTGCGGCTACTTTGCCGGGAACGAACAATCGTTCCGGGCCCAGGCCAAGTGCGGCTTCAAGTACCACCACAGCGAAAGCGGCAAATTCAACCCGTTCATGAACGACTATCGGGACGAACACATCAGCCACATCGGCAAGCAGGAGTGGCTGATGCTCCAGCGGCACAGCTCACCATCGCTCCCCGGCTGAGGACGTTGCAGGAGTCCAGGCTCGCTACTTGGCGGGCGCATCCCAGCAATCGGCCTTGCGCGAGCAGACATCGTACCGGCGATCCATCAATGCCATGCGATCCAGGTGCGCCTTGGTGGCCGCACGAAAGGACTCATCGCTCTTGATCATGTACTGCGAAGTCCTTTGCGCCATGCGCGCACCCCACTGGCGCCGGCTCTTGTCATCCAGGGCTTGCGGCCCACTGGCCAGCTTCTGCAGTACACCGTCGTCGACACGGTTCAATTCGTCGCGGTAAGCCGCGACGTACTGGTCTCGGGCCGCATCGTGTTGATGGTTGAGATCGTATTGCATGGCTTCCAGGTTCTGTTTGTATAGCGCCCAGTAAGCCTCGGGCAAGCGCACAGAATCCGCTTTCTTCAGGGCGGCGATACGTGCGTCATTGTTGGTGTCGGCTGCCAACACCGGCTTGCCCGCGGATACGACGACCGCGTCATTGGCGATGATCCGCTCGATCAAGGCACTCCGGGCAGCGCTCTGGGGCAAGGGTTGGCCCAGAGGTTCGAGCGTCACGGCCTCGGCAGTCACGGAGGCCGGGGGAACGGCGCAACCTGAAACCAGCAGGCAGGTAGATATCAGGGTCAAGACGAAGGCATTGCGAGCGAACATGAGCTCTCCATGAGCAACGAAAACGGGCGCGCGCAGCATACCCAAGATGCCCTGCGAAACTGTACTCGCCGGAAAAAATAATGGCGCGTTGATGGCTATCAGCACCCAACACAAACCCACTGAAGAGAACTGGCATACTTCGCGGCTGAACCACTCAGCGGAATGGCCACATGGATGCACAAGAATTCGTAGCCCTTTGGAAAGCAGAGAAACGCCTGGTCCAGGAGGAGCTCCGTCATGGGACTGGAACCGCCGCCCAACAGTTCAGGGCCCTGGAGCTGGATGAAGGGCAGTCGCAAAAGCTGTGGGAGGCCATGGATACGGCGCTGACCGATATTTTCTACAGCCTGCTGTTGGGCCTCGATGGGGCCGCGGCCATTGGCGGCGAACAGCATGACTATCAACTGCGAGAGGAAGGCGGAAGCCTCATTTCAGGAAGCGGCGAGATCGAGGCTGAAGCCTTCGAGCAGTTCCATTCCTGACGAAAAGCCCGGCTGTGCACTGACGATCGCCCAACCTCGGTAATTGATGCATCGAGACGCTGGGCCTTTCACCTGGTTCTTCGTGCGGATCAGCTCGGAGCATCGCGCTGCGCCTTGAATACCCGGCTTGGAGGCTGGTCCGACACATCATTCAGTTCACCGCATAGCCGCACGCCAATCTTCTCCAGCACCCGGATCGACGCTCCATGGCCGGGCCTGACCAGCCTGTAGACCTCCGGCGGGCCCAGTGGCTTGAATGCGTGTTCCAGCGCAGCGAGTCCCAATTGGGTGGCATAGCCCCTGCCCCAAGCTTCGACCGCGGAGCGCGATCCCAGGTTGATATGCTGCTCGGACAGGTACCTGAGAGGCCGTCCATCGAATTATAGGAAAACCGATTTGCCACATATGGGAGACGCCGTAATACTCCCGCCATGGAATTCAAAGATCGCCTCAAGACCGCCCGCCGCCACGCCAAGCTCAATCAGACTGAACTGGCTGCACGCGCAGGTATCACACAGACCTCGATCTCCGATCTGGAGCGAGGAAAGTCCAAGGCCACGGCCTTCGTGGCGCAAATTGCCTCTGCCTGTGGCGTATCCGCGCTGTGGCTGGCCGAAGGTGATGGCCAGATGCTGGTTGCCGACCGGGAGAGTCCCGTAACGCGGGCACCGAAGATCGAACTGGACGCTATCGAGACTTGGGACGAAGACACTCCCCTTGCTGACAATGAGGTCTATGTCCCCTTCCTCCGGGAAGTGGAACTGGCTGCCGGTTCCGGACGTTTCGTGATCGAGGCCAGCACCACCGCCCACCTGCGCTTCTTCAAGAAGGACCTGCGTCAGAACGGCGTGCAGTTCAGCCATGCAAGATGCGTATCGGTGAGCGGGAACAGCATGATCCCGGTACTGCGTGATGGCGCCACGGTTGGCGTTAACTGTGCCAGGCATACGCTGAAGGATGTGGTCGACGGCGAGATGTATGCCCTCGATCACAACGGCCAGTTGCGAGTAAAACAGCTCTACCGCCTGCCTGGCGGCTTGCGCCTGCGTAGCTTCAACCGGGAAGAACACCCTGATGAAGACTATGGCTTCACCGAGATCCAGGAACAGCAAATCTCGATCCTGGGCCATGTGTTCTGGTGGGCGATGTACTCGCGCTGATACCTGCTGTTTTGCAATCCCTCCAGGCGTTTGACCAACGTCATCCCCCCAGCTTCTTGTGAGCCCGTCATAGGCGGGTTTCTTTGCACGACAAAATATAGGAATACCCATTTACAACGAATACAGGTTTGCCTATATTCGATCCGTGCCGATTCACCCTCGGCCCGATAGCGAAGGCTGCGTTGCTCTTGAACAAGGCGCGCCACATCGGATCGTCAACGGCTAGCTGGGGATCGCCCCGGCCATGTCCGGAGAGCTAGGGAAAGGCATGGAAGGAAGTCACGCGAAGCTCACGTATTTCTGGCCAATGGCTTGCTCGGCACTCACGCAGCACCTGCAAAGAACTGCGAGTTTTCATATCCAAGGACCATAAGGAAAAGCATGAATAATTTCGGCAGCATCATCGCCCACGGCACCCTCTACCTCTATCCGGAGCGTCCGCCACAGAATCTGTTCTGGATCGACCAGAACGGCCACACCAATTACTGGTGCTCGGTCCAAGGCGGCACCTCGGGAACCTCCAAGACCCCGCGCACCGAGAGTCGCCAGACCCTCCCTGACTCCCCTGTCTCGTTCAACTGGCCGCGCGGCAGCGCCAGGCACGCCATGAGCGGCCGAGTCCGCGTGGAGGCCGCTCCATCCAGTGGCAAAGTCATCGTCGGGCAGATCCATGCCCTCAACGCTCCCAATCCGTTCCTGATGGTGATCTGGTGGGACGGCTTCGTACGGATCGAGACCCGTAGCACACCGGGAGGCCTGGCCAAGACTCTGTTGAAGAAGCCTGTCACGCTGGGCCAGGCGTTCGACTACCACGTTGAGGTCGATGCCCACGGCGAACTGAGCGCTTCTCTCGACACCCTCAGCGCCAACATGACAGTCGGCAAGTCCTGGGATAAATACCCGTTCTACTTCAAGGCGGGCTCTTATGTGATCGACAACGAAGGGCCGGCAACCGAAGGCGGCTGGGTGGTTTACGAGTCCTTTGACGTATACAACGGCGCGCTGCAAGGCTGACGACCACAGCCTCAAAACGCCGCAGGTGCAGGATGCCCGCAAGTTCGAATGGAGAACTGCCCCAGACCAGGACATCAGTCTGTGGCCAATACCATTCGTAGCGACTCTTGCAATCACCTCCCGAGGCGAGAAGTTCAGCCTGACCAAACAGGCCGCTTGAACTTCCCGTCCCTAGAAAGTCTGGAAACCCGTTTACAGACATAGAAAACCCAGCACATTGCTGGGTTTTTCCACAATCAGTTTTCCGGTTAAACCAAGTACATCTCCAACGAGGCAGCGTTTCCAGCCAGTTGCGTACCTACGCCATAAGCTGCATTGATTACCCTGCATACCGATTTGCGGCGAGCCAGATTTTCAACTTTCGGATCGGTAACCAAATCATCGAAATAGGTGATCAGGCTGTCGTCTGTTAGAAGATTGGCCCCCTTGAGCCTCGCCGTCATATTCTTTATTTGAGTTTTAGCGGACTTGCCTGAAATCGAACATGCCTTGTGGTCGACCGCAAGCAGGAACAGCTCTTCAATTTTTTGGAGGTCATGATTTCCCAAGTTCGTAAGCATAAAAGCCATCCGTGACTAGTGGTTCGGTCAGATTGACAATCCAGCTCGCTCATGTACCAGCGGCTCCAAAGTCTTGTGCCGCTTCAGAATAAGGGATGCAGGGTTACAATCAAGCGGCTGCTCTTCACATCGCTCCATCGCTACGAAACAATTTAGCCCGCCTTGAAAGCGGACGCCGGTACCACGCACGCTGAACAGATCACAGGGACAGAGAGGCAGACGACGTTGATCAGGATTACCCGTCGCCTAAGCATACCGGAGTGATGGAGCTCACCGAGTTGACACCTAGCCTTAGAGATATCGAGACTTCGATCCTTGCACTCGTCGCACTTTACTGCACCGGTATCGGTGTAGCGTTTGCCGGTGGCTTGCTGCCGATGAACGACAAAGGGGGACCCGCTGGCATTACCAGCGGTGAGTCTTTTGTCGTGGCCAGGACTCAGTTAGTCAAACAAGGTTGGCAACCGACACTGATGCATACCTCTGATGCTTATGAATACAGTGGCGTGGAACGGGAGCTGGTTGCACACAAGTTTTTCGAGGTCGACACCTGCTCCCTCGATAGTTCGCGCTGCATCTTGTTCTACTCAAACAAAGGCACTTGCCTGCGTGTCGACACTATCGGCGAGCACCTAAATGACATGAGGGTTACGCGATGGGCAGATGAGTGCCCTAACATGCCTACGGAGCCAGGTACAGCAACCAACACGCGCCCATGACTGTTTGCAGAGTGCTCGTACGCTTGCTACCTCGTTTTAGGAAATCGATGTTGCTCATTCGCTAGCAACGCCCTCCCCCGGCAAACCGATTACGCAAACGCCGGAACCTCAGGTTTCGCAGAGTGCAAGTGATTATTCCAACTCTTCTTCCGGCTTTACTGATTTGCGATCGAACAGACTTGGAAGGGAGATCTTGAGTCCAGGACAGGCATGCAGTAGCAACATAGCCAGAGCACCTGCCAGCATGCCCCAGAAGGCGGATCCGATACCCAGAATCGTGATCCCGGATGCAGTGGCCAGAAATGTAACGAGTGCGGGCTCGCGGTATTTTTCACTCTGCAATGCCGTGGCCAGGCCATTGCCAATAGTACCGATCAGCGCTAGGCCAGCAGTGGCCAGTATCAGTTCTTGCGGGAAAGCAGCAAAGAGTGCAGCAACGGTCGCGCCGAATATCCCGACGACCAAGTAAAAAAAACCTGCAGCTACAGCAGCAATGTAGCGCTTCTTTTTGTCCTCATGCGCTTCTCTGCCGGAGCAAATGGCCGCGGTGATAGTCGCTAGATTCAACGCATAAGCGCCAAATGGGGCAAGCACAACGGTAACGATGCCGATCCAGCCAATCAGTGGAGAGCTTGGGGTTTCATACCCGGCTGCACGCAAAACCGTTAAGCCCGGGAGGTTTTGCGACACCATGGTCACAGCAAACAGGGGTAGCGCCACACCGACCATTGTCTTCAGGCTGAATACTGGGACGACAAATTCAGGCAAAGCCAGATTCAGCTCTATACCTTTGAAGTTCAACATGTCCTTCGAGGCTGCGAGGCAGATTCCAACAACAAGAGGGATCACGACGGCATATCGAGACATAAGACGCCTTGCCAGCAGATAAGCCACCAGCATTGGAAATACCAACGCGAACTGGGAGTTCATTGCAGCAAAAGCATCAAGGCCAAAGCGTAATAGAATGCCGGCCAGCATGCCCGCGGCAATCTCGACAGGAATGCGCTTGACGACCCGCTCGACCCCCCCGCTAAAACCACAAACGGCAGTGAGAACGCCGCAGACGATGAACGCCCCAGTGGCTTCCTGTAAAGATACTCCTGCACTAGCGCTTATCAGTATGGCTGCGCCAGACGTCGACCAGGCAATGGCTATTGGCGCTTTGAAACGTAAGGACAGAGCTATGCCAGCGCCCCCCATGCCAATACAAAGAGCCAGCATCCATGAACCCACCTGCGCAGGCGTTGCCCCCAAGGATTGAGCAGCCTGGAAGACCAAGACAGCCGAGCTGGTGAATCCGACCAGGACAGTCACAAATCCGGCGTTAATGGTCGATAGGGATAGATCTTTGAAAAAGCTCATGCAATGTCCTGTGTGAAGCCGCCGGCAACTTCAACGCTCTCCCGGTCCGAGAGACGGAAATTTTTGATACGGCCATCAAGTCGATCGACCGACCGATACAATATTCATATTGCCCCACCCGATCATGTCGGCTGAGTTCAGTTGGTTGCGCAATTGAAACTGACCTTGAACGCGGAAAGCACTACACAAGCTAATGCTTTCCGATTCAGCGCGACATTTATGCAGAGGCAGCAGTTTCTTCTTGAATTGCTTTAATGAATGCAGGATGAGCGTTAACCGCTGCAATCATATTGCGCACTTTTTCGCTCATGACAATGTCGACCGGGAAGTATTTACCCCAGCCCGCATAAACAGCCAGCATCATGTCCACAACCGAAATTTTTGCACCAAACAGATAAGATTCGCTCTTCAACTGACGCTCGACTGCTTGCCAGAGACTATTGATCGCCTCACTAGCCGCGTTCAGTGCCTGCTGTTTGACTGGACCGTCGGCCAGGGTCTTACCGATGAAAAACAAGCGACCATACGCAGGGTGCATAGTTGCGTTGGCAAACATGACCCATTCAACGAAGCGGGCTTTTTCCAGGCCGCTTTCAGGCAACATGCTATTTTTGTGCTTCTCGAGAAGATAAAGGATGATGGCGGCACCCTCGCGAATAACTTGTCCGTTATCAATAAGAATCGGCACCATTCCACGGGAGTCAAGCTTGTCAAAGTCAACCACCTTGCTACGGTCAATTACTTCGACGTCTTGCTTCAGCTCATTGAGCAATGCGTGGATGGCCAACGAACAGGCGCCGGGCATGTAATATAGCTTATACATAGATATTCCCTTATTTTAAGCGAACTAATACTTCATGAATGAAAGTGGAAAGATATGCCACCCCGCTCCGTTTAACTTGTAGAAACCGTGGGGGCTCTTGCCAACTGAACTTGATTGGTATTTCCAAATTTTTGCGTATGGATTAAAGTTCCACTTGACGAATTTTAGACGCCTTCGGTTTCCTTTGTATACCGAGATCCAGCCGTTTTTAAGAATAAGCGGTTACCAGGTGGTAACCATGTTTTCGAGGATGTCAGTCATGCTTCAGAGACGTCGCAATCACGTTAAGCCGCCGCCCGAAGGCTGCCCGCTAAGTGTATGTTTGGCCATCATCGGCGGGGCCTGGACCCCGAACATAATTTGGTATTTGAGCCGACAGCCCCGGCGTTTCACGGAGTTGAGGGGAGATATCCCTGAAATATCAGCCAAAGTTCTCAGCGCGCGCCTGAAGAAGCTCGAAACGGACGGCGTTGTCATCCGCCAAGTACTATCTACCTCCCCGCCCAGCGTCGAGTACAGCCTCTCGCTCCACGGCCAGGAACTGATGCCGGCAATTGAAGCAATCGCAAACGTTGGCCATCGACTGAAGGAACTGGGGATGGCCCAGGGCTAGTGGGCGCACGGACAAATGTCCAAAGCATCTTTGCGGTCAATTTGAGGAGCAGCGGGGGCAGCCAGCAAATGCCCCAGAAAACCATTCAAGGGCCATCTCTGATGTGATCAGCGCTACTGCTTCCTACCTGAAACACCCATTGATGCCTACCGTATACACCCTGCGTGTTCTTGTTAACGGTTTCCAGCGTGTTGCGTCGGGTACGCTCACTCGAAGATTCACCAGCCTCCCCCAGTTGTCGAGGTTGACCTCATTGATCACAACGAAGGTCAGGGCCGGGTCTTTGTCCAGAATGTCTTTTAGCAACTGGGTTACGCCGGTTACGGGCTACCCACGATCATAGATCGTAGCGAAGCTTGTCGAATCCCTTCTGGTAACGATCGGTGGGAGTCTCGAGTTCTTCGTTTCAGAGGTCGCGGCACTGCGCTGGGATGCTGTTGGCCTAGTGAAGCGCCAGGTTCATGCGCCGCTCGCTCTATGGCAGTGGCCGTAATCGAAGAACGCATCAAAACAAAAAAGAACCGATACGTGCTGCTCAATGATCGAGCGCTACACGCCCTGGAGTTCGCTGAGCGGTATGTTGAGCGCCGGAAATCAGGGAGCGGATCCCTCAAGGACTTCCCTACGTCTTTCCTCCTTCCAAGATTAGCCAGCACAAGGCAGACCTCAGATCCTCACAAGCAATGGGGTCCAGCACTTGATCGGCTAAACGTCCGATATCGACCGCCGTACAACTGCCGTCATACTTATGCGACAATATGCATAATGTCTGGCATGAACCCCGCCTTTATTGCTCAACAGCTTGGACACAGCGTCCAAATGCTGCTCTCGACCTATGCCCGGTGGCTCAACTCCAGCGGCGATTGGGGCGAAATGGAAAAGCTCCTAAATGCCCCAGGAATGGCCCAAGCGCAAAATACGCGGCTCGCAAACCCTTGATAGGTAAAGTAATTGATCTCCACAGCTAACATCACCATGCAGTTCGGCGCCAAGCCACTGTTCGAGAACGTCTCGGTCAAGTTCAACAACGGCAATCGCTACGGCTTGATCGGCGCCAACGGTTGCGGCAAGTCGACCTTCATGAAAATTCTCGGCGGCGACCTGGAGCCCTCCAGTGGCCAGGTCATGCTCGAGCCGAACGTACGCCTGGGCAAGCTGCGCCAGGACCAGTTCGCCTATGAAGAATTCACCGTCATCGACACCGTGATCATGGGCCACGAGGAGCTGTGGCGGGTCAAGGCCGAGCGCGATCGCATCTATTCGCTGCCGGAAATGACCGAAGAAGACGGCATGGCCGTGGCCGAGCTGGAAACCGAGTTCGCCGAGATGGACGGCTACACCGCCGAGTCCCGCGCCGGCGAACTGCTGCTGGGCCTGGGCATCCCCCTGGAACAGCATTTCGGCCCCATGACCGAAGTGGCTCCGGGCTGGAAACTCCGGGTATTGCTGGCCCAGGCGCTGTTCTCGGATCCGGAAGTCCTGCTGCTGGACGAACCGACCAACCACCTGGACATCAACACCATCCGCTGGCTGGAAAACATCCTCACGGCGCGTAACAGCACCATGATCATCATTTCCCACGACCGGCACTTCCTCAACAGTGTCTGCACCCACATGGCCGACCTGGACTACGGCGAGCTGCGCCTGTTCCCAGGCAACTACGACGAGTACATGACCGCCTCGACCCAGGCGCGCGAGCGCCTGCTGGCCGACAACGCCAAGAAGAAGGCGCAGATCGCCGAGCTGCAGACCTTCGTCAGCCGCTTCTCGGCCAACGCCTCCAAGGCCAAGCAGGCCACCAGCCGTGCCAAGCAGATCGACAAGATCCAGCTGGAGGAAGTCAAGCCGTCGAGCCGGGTCAGCCCGTTCATCCGTTTCGACCAGAACAAGAAGCTGCACCGCCAGGCGGTGACCCTGGAGAAAGTGTCCAAGGGCTTCGAAGACAAGCAGTTGTTCAAGGACTTCAGCTTCACCGTGGAAGCCGGCGAGCGCGTGGCCATCATCGGCCCCAACGGCATCGGCAAGACCACCCTGCTGCGCACTCTGGTCGGTGAGCTCGCCCCGGATTCGGGCAACGTGAAGTGGACCGACAGCGCCGAGACTGGCTACTACGCCCAGGACCATGCCCACGATTTCGAGACCGACGAAACCCTGTTCGAATGGATGGGCCAGTGGACCAGCGGCGAGCAGAACATCCGTGCCGCCCTGGGTCGCATGCTGTTCTCTTCCGACGAAATCCAGAAGTCGGTCAAGGTACTTTCCGGTGGCGAACAGGGTCGCATGCTGTTCGGCAAGCTGGCCTGCCAGAAGCCCAACGTGCTGCTGATGGACGAACCGACCAACCACCTGGACATGGAATCCATCGAAGCGCTGAACCTGGCACTGGAAAACTACCCGGGCACGCTGATCTTCGTCAGCCACGACCGCGAGTTCGTATCGTCCCTGGCCACTCGCATCATCGAGCTGGGCCCGAACGGCGTGACCGACTTCAGTGGCACCTACGACGACTACCTGCGTAGCCAGGGCTTGCTGTTCTAAAACAGCGGCAACCGGTGAGTCGCAAGACAAGGCCCCGTCCAGCGTGACGGGGCTTTTTGGTTTTCCGCACTGCCGCCTAGAAGAGACCGGATGGGAATGAATAGTTAGCCTGCTTTCCTTTAACTTCGCGGCACGCGATGATGCGGCCCTCTAACCGCCGCCCGCGAACGAGCCTTCATGCCCGAGCCCCAGACATCCGCGCAAAGCTCCATGGCGATCACCCTGCAGATCGTTTCCATCGTCTTCTATACCTTCATCGCCTTTCTCTGCATCGGCCTGCCGATTGCCGTACTGCCAGGTTATGTCCACGAACAGTTGGGGTTCAGTGCCGTGATCGCCGGCCTGACCATCGGCTCCCAGTACCTGGCCACCCTGCTCAGCCGCCCCCTGGCCGGACGCATGTCCGATACCGTCGGCACCAAGCGCTCGATCGTCTACGGTTTGCTGGGCATCCTGCTGAGCGGCATGTTGACCCTGGTGTCAGTGTGGCTGCAGGAATTGCCCTGGCTAAGCCTGGCGGTGCTATTGGGCGGCCGCCTGCTGCTGGGGGTGGCTCAGGGCCTGATCGGGGTCGGTACCATCAGCTGGTGCATGGGCCAGGTCGGCACGGAACATACCGCGCGGTCGATCTCCTGGAACGGTATCGCTTCCTACGGCGCCATCGCCATTGGCGCGCCGCTGGGAGTGGTGATGGTCCAGCAATACGGTTTCGCCAGCCTGGGCCTTGCGCTTTCAACCCTAGCCTTGCTGGCCTTATTGTTGATCCGCAGCAAACCATCGGTACCGGTGGTGCGGGGTGAGCGCCTGCCGTTCTGGGCGGTGTTCGGACGAATCGCGCCTTTCGGCGTGAGCCTGAGCCTGGCCTCCATCGGCTATGGCACCCTGACCACCTTCATCACCCTGTTCTACCTGAACCTGGGCTGGGACGGTGCGGCCTATTGCCTGACGGTGTTCGGCGTGTGTTTCATCTGCTCGCGCCTGCTGTTCATTTCCAGCATCAGCCGCTTTGGCGGCTTTCGTTCGGCAATCGCCTGCATGAGCGTCGAGACCTTGGGGCTCGGCCTGCTCTGGCTCGCCCCCTCGCCCGCCTGGGCACTGGTGGGGGCCGGTCTGACCGGTTTCGGCCTGTCACTGGTGTATCCGGCCCTGGGGGTGGAAGCCATCAAGCAGGTGCCCAACAGCAGCCGGGGTGCCGGCTTGAGCGCCTACGCGGTGTTCTTCGACCTCGCGCTGGCGGTCGCCGGGCCCTTGATGGGCACGGTGGCGCTGAACCTTGGCTATGCATGGATCTTTTTCTGCGCCGCCCTGCTGTCCGTCACCGGCCTGGGCCTGACCCTGCTGCTCAAGCATCGCGCCATGGCCTGAATCACTGGTCGGCAGTCTGCATGCCAGCCCGGCTAGGCTTGCCCAGGGTATGGGCGAAGAACCTGCCCGCCTCGGAAATCAAGTTGCGGTGGATGTCGACCCGATCCACGCCATCGGCGTCGGTGCACAGCAACGGCATGGCCGCCAGTTGTTCAGCGCTGCAGGGCGCCATGAACACGAAATGCCCGGCTCCGGCCAACAATTTGAAGTCCGGCGCCACCGGCAGTTTGCGCGCCAGGGCCGCGGCGTTCTTGTCCAGGGCGACCAACTGATCGCCGTCGCCGCTGTACAGCAACACCGGTACATGCACCCCGGACAAGGTCTGGCGACCGAACTTGAGGCTCAACGGCGCCATCAACAGCAAGGCGTGCACCCGGGGATCGGCCACCGGCTGCAGGTCGTCGCGGTCGACGATCAACTCACCCTGGGTATTGCAGGCATCCCGGTCAGTCGGCCGCTCCCGGCAATAGCGGCGCAGGCGATCCAGGTCTGGAGTGGCGCCGGACAGGATCAGCGCCGTCTCGCCGCCGGCGGAGTAACCGATCACCCCGACTTGCTCGGCATTGACGAATGGGGCCAGCATCGGGTCGGCCAGGGTCGCGGTGATGGCTTCGGAAATCTGGATCGGCCGGCCATAGAGGTTGCTCAGGGTGCCCAGGCGGCTATGGTCCTTGGAGTTGTCCCCGGGATGAATCACCGCCACCACCACGAACCCCTTGCGCGCCAGGGAGGTGGCCAGATCATGCAGGGCCAGGGGCGTTCCGGTATTGCCGTGGGACAGCATCAGCATCGGGAAGCGGCCGATGGCGATCTTGGCATCGCGGGAGGCGCCGATCCGGTAACCCTCCAACTGGCTGGAGTGCTCGATACCGGTGGACGGGTAAAAAGCGATGGCGCGCATCGGTTGCTGGTCAAGGGGGTCGAGAAAGTTCAACTCGTGAAAGCCGACGCTCCAATGCGGGTGAGGAGCGGCCTGCACCGAAACCATGCCGCTGAACAGGCAGATCAGTAACATTGCACAACGACCGCTCATCACACACCCACCTTAGTCGCAGGATCGAGAATGCCGGTTGCCCGTGCCATCCCTTGCCGCCAAGGCTCTGGAGGGGATTCGTCCTGGAATCGGAACCGCGGGCTAAAGAAGCAACCCTCTTCAACCTGCATAACCCGAGCCAGAAAACCTGGAAAAACCAATAAAAAACTCCGTACCCCGATCACCTGAAGCGATGACCAGAATACAGAGTCTAGTGGCCCTGCGGGTGCGTGAAAGCGTCTTTACACAAGCCTTACGCGGCCGCGAAGAGCGACCCGCGAATATGCGCCTGGGCGTCGGCCATGGCCTTGCTGCGCACCTCTTCGCCATAACCCAGGCCATGGGCACGGACGAACTCGATATCGGTAATGCCCATGAAACCGAACATCACCTTCAGGTAGTCCTCGTGCCCGACACCGGTAGGCATGCCGACATGCAGGCCGCCGGAGGTGGACACCACGATCACCTTCTTGTCGCCGCACAGGCCTTGCGGGCCGGCTTCGGTGTAACGGAAAGTCTTGCCGGATATCGCGATGCGGTCGAACCAGGCCTTGAGCTGGCTGGGGATGGTGAAGTTGTACATGGGCGCCGCGACCACCAGCGTGTCGGCAGCCAGGAACTCTTCCAGGGTCTGGGCACTGAGCCGCGCCTCGTGCTCCTGGGCCGCATCGCGCAGTTCGGCGACGGTGCCGGCGGCCACCAGGGTGGCGGCGGAGAAATGGCTGATGGCATCGGCGGCCAGGTCACGGTAAGTCACCACCGCTTGCGGCTCGGCGGCCTTCCAGGCCTCCACCACGCTATGGCTGAGCTGACGCGAAGCCGAGTTGTCGCCAAGAATGCTGGAATCGATATGCAACAGTTTCATCTGGATTCTCCAAGTGAGGACCGCCGCTTGGCGATCGAATGTTGGCAATCCTACCCATGAAACCAATGGATGATTAGTCAGCATAAATGCGATAGTTAGTCCCATCAGCAGGACAATAAGGCCGATCCAGTGCAAGACCTCAACGATCTCTACTATTTCGCCAAAGTGGTGGAGGCCGGCGGTTTCACCGCGGCCGGCCGCCTCCTGGGCATTCCCAAGTCACGCCTCTCGCGGCGGATCGCCGAGCTGGAAGAGCGCCTGGGTGCGCGCTTGCTGCAGCGCACCACCCGGCAACTGAAACTGACCACGGTGGGCGAGCGTTACCTGCGGCATTGCCAGGCCATGTTGCTGGAGGCGGAGATGGCCGATGAAGCCGTGGCCAGCATGGCCAACGAGCCTCGTGGACGGTTGCGGGTCTCGAGCCCGGTGGGCCTGGCCCATGAGCTGCTGACGCCCCTGGTGAGCGGTTTCCTGCAGAAGTACCCCCAGGTCCAATTGGAGATGTTGCTGGTCAATCGACGCGTCGACCTGGTCAACGAAGGCATCGATGTGGCCCTGCGGGTGCGGGAACAAGGCGATGAGGACCCCTTGCTGGTGACTCGCCGCCTGCGTCCGGCGCAAACGGCGATGGTAGCCTCGCCCGCCTTCCTGGGCGCACATCCCGTGGAGCACCCCGAGGACCTGCGCCGCCTGCCGATCCTCGGTGCCCTGGAAGCCGATCGCCTGGTGCATCTGCGCCTGCTGGACCAGCAAGGCAACACCTGCGAACTGGCCCTGGAGGCGCGGCTGGGCATCGACGATTTCATCGTGCGCCGGGCCTGCGCCTTGGCCGGCCTGGGCTGCACCGTACTGCCAATGCTGTATTGCGAGGAAGAACTGGCCAGCGGTCAACTGGTGCAGTTGCTACCACAATGGTCGCTGCCCGGTGGCTGGCTGCAAGCGGTCTATCCTCATCGACGCGGTGTGCTGCCGGCCGTCCGGGCCTGGATCGAGCACTTGCAGGAAGCCTTCGAAGAATGTGGAGAACGATCGCTGTGAAAGCCAATACCCGAATGACCGAAGAGCAAGTGGCGAGTTTCTGCTTGGACCTGCCAGGTGCGCGGGAAGACTACAAGTGGGGTGGCGTGCGGGTGTTTTCCGTTGCCGGCAACAAGATGTTCGCCATGCAGAACCTGCGGGGCGAGTCACTGGCGTTCAAGGTCGATCCGGAGCTGTTCCTGGGCCATGTGGATCGCCCAGGCATAGCGCCAGCACCGTACCTGGCCCGCGCCCACTGGATCATCATGCAGGCCCCCTACCCGCTGGCCGCAGCCGAACTGCAGCAGTTGCTGCAACGTTCCCACCAGCTAGTGGTGGCCAAGTTGCCCAAGCGGACCCAGGTCGGGCTCTTGCTCTAGAGCAGCCTCGACCAACCGCCCTGCAAGAACAACCGGTCGATCCAGAACACCTGGTGCAAGGCGACGATCAGCCAGAACAGCGCCTGGTAGGACAGCTTGCGGGTCTTGTGCCGCAGCAACTGCTGGGCCAGCAGCGCCCCAGGCCAGCCACCGGCCAGCTCCAGGGCATGCAGGATGTTCTCCGGCGTGCGCTGGCCCTGCTCCCGGGCCTGGCGCTTGTCATGCCAATACGCCAGGAACGTCGACAGGCTGACCGCACCATAGGCTGCCAGCGCAATGACCGAGCCGTCGCGCCACCACAGCGATAGCGCCCCATACAACGGCAAGGCGCACAGCAGGATGAACACCAGCAGCTTGGCTCGGGGATGCTGGATCCGCCCGGAGCTGCCCTGGCGTTGCTCGGATCGGGAAGCCTTCACGCCTTGGCCGCCGCCCAGTCGATCCAGCCGAACTGCCAGGTCGCCAGGATCAACAGGCCGAAGGCGATGCGGTACCAGGCGAAGGCGTCATAACTGTGGTTGGCGATGAACTTCAGCAAGCCCTTGACGGCGATCATGGCGAAGATGAAGGCGGTAACGAAACCGATGGCGAATACTGGCAAGTCATCGGGCTGGAACAAGTGCCGGTACTTGTAGCCGGAGTACACCGCGGCCCCGACCATGGTCGGCATGGCCAGGAAGAACGAGAACTCGGTGGCGGTCTTGCGCGACAGGCCGAACAGCAAGCCGCCGATGATGGTCGAGCCGGACCGCGAGGTTCCCGGGATCATCGCCAGGCACTGGATGAACCCCACCTTCAGGGCGTCCTTCCAGGTGATTTCATCGACGTTGTTGGCATGCACCTGATGCTCGCGGCGTTCGGCCCACAGCATGATGATGCCGCCAACCACCAGGGCGGTGGCCACGGTGATGGGGTTGAACAAGTAGCCGTGGATCAGGTCGGCGAAAATCACCCCCAGCACCACGGCCGGCAGGAAGGCGATCAACAGGTTGACCGTGAAGCGCCGAGCCTTGGGCTGGGTCGGCAGGCCCATCACCACATCCAGGATCTTGCCCCGGAATTCCCAGACAACCGCCAGGATCGCCCCCAACTGGATGATGATGTTGAAAGCCATCGCCCGCTCGCCGCCAAAGTCGAGCAAGTCGGCCACGATGATCTGGTGTCCGGTGCTGCTGATGGGCAGGAATTCGGTCAAGCCCTCCACAATCCCGAGTAGCAATGCCTGAAAGGCGGTCCAAAGGTCCATCGATCCCCCATGAAGCAATGCTCGTGGCATGCCTCTTTATAGATGTTCACTGCAGTGAAATTGGCCGGGAACCCGGCCTGTCAAAGATCAACACAAGCCCATGAAAATTATGTGAAAAAGCCAGAATTGTTCAGGTTTTGCGCGAAGGCGCCGAAATCCTAGCAGACAGGCGCAAAAAGCGTCGTCGCGTTATTGGACTTCCGTAGAGTAGGCGCTCAGGGCCAAGCGTGCTTGGATGCTCTAAATCGTTCATGACAAGAACAAGAACCTGGAGTGACCGGATGATGAAAAGCTTGCGAAAGATGTCCATCAGTCAGCGCCTGTGGCTGATCCTGATCGTGGCGCTACTGACCCTGGTAACCCTGGGCGTGATGATGCTCCAGCAGATTCATGGCGACCTGTACCAGGCCAAGGCGCAGAAAACCCAGCATGTGGTGCAGACCGCCGCTGGCGTGCTCGATTACTACCAGGGCCTGGAAGCCGCTGGCAGCCTGACTCGCCAGCAGGCGCAACAGCAGGCGCTGCAGACGATTCGCGGGTTGCGCTACAACCAGAACGACTACTTCTGGATCAACGACCTGACCCCCGTGATGATCATGCATCCGGCCAATCCCAAGCTCGACGGGCAGAACCTGGCATCGATCAAGGACCCGGACGGCTTCGAGGTGTTCAACCAGATGGTGACCCTGGCCAAGGCCAAGGGCGCCGGCATGGTCGACTACCGCTGGCCCAAGCCCGGTGCCCAGGAACCGGTACAGAAGACTTCCTACATCCAGCTGTTCCAGCCCTGGGGCTGGATCATCGGCTCGGGGGTGTACATCGATGACCTGCAACAGGAGTTCCAGGCCCAGGTGCTGCGGGCGTCCTACGTGGGCCTGGTGATCGCCCTGCTGATGGGTGCCCTGGTGGTGCTGATCGTGCGCAGCATCGTCAGCCCATTGCGCGAGACCGTGCATGCCATGGCCAATATCGCCAGCGGCGAGAGCGACCTGACCCGCAGCCTCGACACCCATGGCCAGGACGAAGTGACCGAGTTGGCCCGGCATTTCAATGGCTTCACCGCCAAGTTGCGTGGCGTAGTCACCCAATTGCAGTCCAGCGCCGCCGCCCTGGAACAAGCCTCCAGCGAGTTGGGCAGCAATGCCTCGCAGGCCCAGGAGCGCAGCCAGCAACAATCCCTGCAGATGGAACAAGTGGCCGCCGCCATCAGCCAGGTGACCACTGGCGTCCAGGATGTGGCACGAAGCGCCGAGCATGCCGCCGAAGGGGTCCGCGAGGCCGAGGGCCAGGCCCGGCAGGGCCAGGTCAATATCGATAGCAGCCTGCAGCAGATCGGCCAGTTGTCGGCGACCATCGACCAGGCCGTGGAGGTGATCCGCACCCTGGCGGCCGAGAGCACCCAGATCGGCACGGTGCTGGAGGTGATTCGCTCCATCGCCGAGCAGACCAACCTCCTGGCCTTGAACGCCGCCATTGAGGCCGCCCGCGCCGGCGAGCAGGGCCGCGGTTTCGCCGTGGTGGCCGACGAGGTGCGCCTGCTGGCCCAGCGTACCCAGCAGTCCACCGCGGAAATCCAGGGCATGATCGAGCGCCTGCAGAGCCACTCCGAGGCCGCGGTACGGGTCATCGGCGATAGCAGCCGGGCCTCCCAGGCGACCATCGAACAAGCCGGCCTGGCAGGTTCCAGCCTCAATGCCATCGGCCAGGTCCTGCACACGCTCAACGAACTGAACGCCTCGATCGCCAGCGCTACGCTGCAACAGGCCCATGTGGTCGAAGACATCAACCACAACGTCGGCCAGGCCGCCGGCCTGTCCCAGGGGACGGCCTTGGCGGCCCAGCACTCCAGCACCGCCAGCCGGCATCTCAGGGAGCTCTCCGAACAGCTCAACGGCCTCTTGCGCCAGTTCCGCGTCTGATCCGCCGGGCCATCCGAATCCGCCGCTGCGCATCCCGCCGGTGGATTCGGCCAACACCTGACGCCGCTGGCCAGTCTGGGTACAATCCGCCCCCTCCTCCCCTTCCCAAGGAACCATCATGTCCGGGCTTGAACTGTTTGCCGCTGCGCTCGGCGTCATCGCCGTCTGGCTGACAGTCAGGCAAAACCCCTGGTGCTGGCCCATCGGCCTGGTCATGGTGCTGCTCTACAGCTGGATCTTCTTCGAGGTCAAGCTCTATTCCGACATGCTGCTGCAGGTGGTCTACGCCGCATTGCAGCTCTATGGCTGGTGGCAATGGACCCGCGGCGGCGACCGGCACCAGGGACGCCCGGTCAGCCAGCTAGAGTTCCCCGCCCTGCTCCAGGGCCTGGCCCTGGGGGCGGTCGGCAGCCTGGTGCTGGGGGCGGCCATGGCTCATTGGACCGACGCCGCGCAACCCTGGCTGGACGCAGCCCTGACCGCCTTCAGCCTGGTTGCGCAATGGTGGATGGCGCAAAAACGCGTGCAGTGCTGGCCGTTGTGGATCGCCGTGGACGTGATCTTCGTCGGCCTGTTCATCTATAAGCAGCTGTACCTCACCGCCGCGCTATATGCCCTGTTCACCTTGCTGGCCATCCAGGGCTGGCGGACCTGGCGCGCCGATCCGGCCCTGCAGCCATGAAGGTACTGGTTCTGACCGGTCCGGAATCCAGCGGCAAGAGTTGGCTGGCGGCCGAGCTGCAAGCCCATTTCGGCGGCCTGCTGGTGGGTGAATACGTGCGCCACTTCATGGAGCAGGAACGCCGCGATACCTGCCTGGCGGACATTCCCCGGATCGCCAGGGGCCAACTGGCCTGGGAGGATCAGGCGCGGGCGCAACGACCCGAATTGCTGATCCTCGACACCCACCTGTTGAGCAACATCCTCTGGAGCCGGGCACTGTTCGACGATTGCCCGCCCTGGCTCGAAGAACAGCTGCTGGCCCGGCACTACGACCTGCATCTGTTGCTGTCGCCAGAGGACGTTCCCTGGAGCGCCGACGGCCTGCGCTGCCAACCGGAACTAGAGGAACGCCAGGCCTTCTTCCAGGCCACGCGGCACTGGCTGGAGCAACACCAGCAAGCCTACAGGATCATCGGCGGCGATTGGTCGATGCGTCACCGCCAGGCCTTCGAGCTGGTCCGGCAACAATTGCTGGGCTGAGCATCCAGCGCTTGCCAGTGTCCACTTCTGAAACACTCCTGGGTTGAGCGGAGCGCCATTTTCCGGGGGCGCTGCCGCTTCCAGGCAAAACTGTTGCACCGCTGATACACCCCCTCGACAACCCGCATTCCAGAGCATCGTCCCGGCTATGGCCAATGGCCTTGACCCTGTCCTGTCTCAGATTTGAAACAGCTGCCCGCGCCGGCATCGAGCTGTTTCTCCAAGTATTTGATTAGGCGAAACAAATAAAAAGCGGCACGGCTCCTGCTCTATCCCTCTCAACGCTGACTAGGGCCAGCACTGAGAAGAAGGAATGCCGCCGTGGGGACTCTGCATGAAAGTTTCACCCGCCTGTTGCTGATCGGTTGCGCCATCGGTGCAGTGCATAGCCTTCCGGCCTTGGCGGCAGGCAATGGCGAAATCGTCCTTGAACGCCAGATGTACGCAACGCCGATCGGCCGCGCCCGCAACCTCGACAACAATCCCACCACCGTCAATGCCAACCCTTCAGGGGTCGTCACCGGCATGACCAATGGCGAAATCAGCGACAACGACTTTGCCGGCATCAGCAGCGGCGCATTGGTGCGCGGGGCGGTGATGCCCAATGGCAACGGGGTGCCCGGCATGAACATCGTCACCAATCCCAACGGCCTGCCTGGCATGAGCGCGGGCCATGGCGGTGGCTCCGGGGCGTCGATCTCCAATTCGATCAACCGTTCCATGGGTTCTGCCATGGCGCCGCTGAACAACATCGGAGGTCGTTGAGATGAAGCTCTCACTGATCCTGCTGGCGCTGCTGGGCTGCACCTCGGCCATGGCCGATAACGGCGCCCCGGTTCAAGACACCGCGACCCTGAGCAGTTCCGGCGCAGGCTACAGAGGCAACCTCAACATCAACCAGGCCGCCGGCGACCAGCAACAACAGACCAACGTGCGGGCCATCGCCATCGGTACCAATGCCAGTGCCAGCACCGGCGTAACCCAGAAGATCACGACGCCCGCCGACCGCTCGGTCAACGCCACCAGCACCATCGGCGGCAACTCCTTCAGCAACGGCAACGGCGCACTGGGCGTGAACCAGTCGTCCGGCGCCAACAACCAGATGGCCAATGCCCTGCGGATCAGTATCAGCGCCAATCCGCAGGGCATGGACGACAGCGCGCTCTCGCAGCAGAACGTCACGCTGTTACCGAACTCAGGAGCACCTGATACCCATCAAGGCAGCCGCCAGGTCGTTACCAGCGACCAGGCCTTCACCGGCAGCCGGGGAGTCGTCCAGGTGAACCAGAGTGCCGGGGTGGGGAACCAGATGGCTAACACCCTGAGCATCCGGGTCGCAGACTGACCCTTCGTAGTGCGATTGGAAAGTACCAACACTTAACCAACTAATAAGCACCGGAGAAACACCATGAAACCAACAATGGCTCTCAAACCACTGGTTTTCGCCCTGGCCGCCGTCATGGCAATGGCTGCCCAGGCAGGTGGGAACAACAACGGTCACCATGGTCATGACAATGGCCACCACAACCAAGGTCCGGATCTCAACACTCTGCTGCAAATCACCGCCGGGGCCGGTGCCGCAGTCATCGATGTGCAAGACAGCAACACCAACGTGGTGAAAAACCAGGGCACCAACAACAACGCCAAGATCGAAGGTTCGCTCAACGGCTCCAACGGCAACATGGGCGCCAACGTCGCCGCCGGCGATGGCAACCAACAAGACAACGCCGCCGCCCTGGCCACCGCCGATGAACGCTTCATCTTCGGTAGCGCAGTGGCTGTCTCCAGCGCCACCCAGCTGAACAACAACAACTATGTGAAGAACTCTTCCACCCAAAACAATGCCGTGCTCAACAACTCCGGCAACAACGGCTCGGGCAACCTGGGCATGAACGTCACCGCCGGCGACTTCAACCAACAGAAAAACAACCTGGCGATCGCCGTATCCGGGGGTCGTGTAGCCACCGCCGCCACCTCGGCCAACCAGTCCTCAACCAACCTGGTCGTGGAAAACAAAGGGGTCCAGGCCTACAAGAAAGACACCCTCAGCGGTGGCTTCGTAGCCTCCGGCAGCTACAAAGGCACCGGTACCGGCAAGATCGAAGGCGACGACGATCATGGCCATGGCAACAAAGGCCACGGCAACGATGATCAGAAATTCACCTTCAAGGAGCAAGGCTCCATCGAACTGGCCGGCTACTGGACCCAGCAAGTGCTGACCAAAGACGGCTGGAAAGCACCTGTGGTCAACAACGCCAGCATGACCAACTCGATGAACGGCTTCTCCGGCAACGGCGGCGCCAACGTATCGGCTGGCGTGGGCAACCAACAAAGCAACTCGCTGTCCATCGCCGCCGGCTGCAAAGCCTGCATGTAGTCGCGATCGTAACGAAAGCCCCGGAAACGGGGCTTTTCCACAGTCTCACCAGGCGTAACGATCATGCGTACTGCACTTCTCATCCTGGCGCTCAGCCTTTGTGGTCCGGTACATGTACAGGCTGCGCAGATGGCCTTTGCCGGGCTTCCCGATGGTGGCTTGCTCTTCAAGAAGGTACAAAGCGTACGCGAGCGCAAGTTCGCCGACCTCGTCGAACAGAAGACCGACTTCAGCTGCGGTGCCGCCTCGCTGGCGACCATCCTGCGCCAGGCCTACTGGCTGGATGTCGACGAAGAGCATGTGATCAAGGGCATGTTGATGACTTCGGACCAGAAACTGGTCCAGACCCAGGGTTTTTCCATGCTCGACATGAAGCGCTACGCCGAAAGTATCGGCATGCGCGCCCGCGGTTACCGGATCCCGCCCGACAAGCTCGATGCCGTGAGCATCCCGGTGATCGTGCTGATGGAGATCCGCGGCTACAAGCACTTCGTGGTGCTGCAGCGCACCCAGAAAGACTGGGTATACATCGGTGACCCGGTCCTGGGCCATAAACGCTACACCCGCGATGATTTCGTCAAGGGCTGGAATGGCATCGTCTTCGCCATCATCGGCCCCGGCTATGACAAGGCCAACGCTTTGCTCGACCCACCCGTCCCGCTGACCGCGAAAAACAAGCTCGATGCCTTCTACCCGGTCAAAGATGCGGAGCTGATGGATTTCGGTTTCATCCAAAGCGACTTCTTCTAGAAGCCCAGACAACTAGAAAGGGGCAGGATGCTCCGGGAGCAGCAGATGAAGACTTCATACTGGCTGGCCGCGGCCTGCCTGGCAGCAGCTCTTCCGGCCCATGCGGGCTTCAAGCCCATCGAAGTGCAGGACCAGGAACTCTCGCAACTGCGCGGCCGTTATGTGATGCCCGGGCGCATCATCAGCTTCGGCATCGTCATGAACAGCACATGGCGCAATGCCAGCGGCGACCTGATCGGCGCCAGCAGCACCCTGCAGATCCAGCAGTCCACCGTCCAGCCACAGTTCTACGTGACCACCATCAACCAGGCCGGCAACGGCAGCGCGCCGGCCCAGGGTACCGGCAATGTGATCGGCGGTGCTGGCCTGGGCAGCGGCCAAGGCGTGACCCAGGTGGTGCGCGCCGCGGGCGACGGCAACAGCGCCTACAACAATGTCAGCATCAACGTCAGCGAGGCCAACCAGGCGCCGGTCCAGGTCAACAATCCAGGCCAGGCCCTGCTCAGTGGCCAGACCATTACCAGCAGCAACGCCGCTGGCACTGTTTCGGTCTCGGCGCTCAGCGGCGGCATCCAGATGGCCATCCAGGCCAGCGCCCACCAGGGCAGTAGCCTGCAACAAGTAGCCCAGGGCAACGTCCTGCAGAACACTCGACTGCTGGGCAACAGCAACTTGGTGAACAACCTCACGCAACTCAATGTTGTCCTACAAAATAACGGTCCCAGCACCGGCGCGCTGGACTGCAACTTAACGACGCTGAACGGACTACGCAATTTGAAATTCTGAACTACGCTGCTCTCGACCATTGGGGTTTACAAGGGACGGTTTATTTCATGTATCGATCGGTTTCACTGCGCGCGGCAGTTTGTTTGAGTACTCTCCTGCCGATGGCGCTGCAAGCAGCGCCTGAGTCGGATGTAGAGGCCCTGAAACGAGAGCTTCTGGAGTTGAAGCAGCGCTATGAAGTGCAGCAGAAAGCCCTGGCAGTACTGGAACAGCGGGTCCGGCAGGTCGAGGACCAGCCCGCTGCGCCACCACCTAGACGCCTGGTGAAATCCCCGGCCGATCTCAAGGGCAACCAGCAGGTAGCCGGTACCGGAGCCACTGCAGCCTCCGGCGGTGCTGGCGGTGGCGCCAGCTATGGGCAGTCGCTCAAGGATGATTCGACTCCAGCCCAGAGTGTGACCAACCTCTACGACGAGGCCAGCGGCTTCTTCGGCGGCGGCAAGTTCAGCTTCGAGACCGGCTTGACCTACGCCCGCTACGACACTCGCCAGCTAACCCTCAACGGCTTCCTGGCCCTGGATTCGATCTTCCTGGGCAGCATCAACCTGGACCGGATCAAGTCCGATACCTGGACCATGGACCTGACCGCCCGCTACAACCTGGATAATCGCTGGCAGTTCGATATCAACGCCCCGGTGATCTACCGCGAATCCACCTATTCGTCCGCCGGTGCCAGTGGCGGTTCTGGGCAGCGCATTTCGGAAGATACCGTCACCCGCAACCCGACCCTGGGGGATGTCAACGTCGGGGTCGCCTATAAATTCCTCGACGAGTCCGAGAGCCTGCCCGATGCCGTGGTCAGCCTGCGGGTCAAGGCCCCTACTGGCAAGGACCCTTTCGGCATCAAGTTTGTCAGGAAAGAGGACAACAGCAACCTGGCCGTACCGGAGAGCCTGCCGACCGGCAACGGCGTCTGGGCCATCACCCCGGGGATTTCCCTGGTCAAGACCTTCGACCCCGCGGTGTTGTTCGGCAGCCTGTCCTACACCTACAACATGGAAGACTCGTTCAGCGACATCAGCCCCAATCCGGTCGAGAAGTCCCCAGGGAAGGTCAAGTTGGGCGACAGCTTCCAGGTCGGCGCCGGCGTAGCCTTCGCCCTGAACGAGAAGATGAGTATGGCCTTCTCGGTTTCCGACCAGGTCCAGCGCAAGAGCAAGATCAAGTACAAGAACCAGGACTGGCAATCGGTGCAGTCCAGCGACGCCAACGCCGCGTACTTCAACGTCGGCATGACCATCGCCGCCACCGATCACCTGACCATCGTGCCCAACCTGTCGCTGGGCATGACCCAGGACGCGCCGGACTTCACCTTCAGCCTGAAATTCCCCTACTACTTCTGAACGGCCCCAAAGCCAAGGCCCGCAGCGACTCCCCAATCGCTGCGGGCCTTGGCCTTTTTCCGCCCTAGCGGATCTGGTGCTTGTGCAGCAAACGGTAGAAGGTCGGGCGCGAGATCCCCAGGACCCTGGCCGCCACACTGAGGTTGTCACTGTGGCGGTTCAGCACATCGCACAGGGCCTGGCGTTCGGCACGGTGCTTGTAGTCTTCGAGAGTGCCCATGGGCGCATCCTGGGTCGACAAGCCCTGCAGCCCCAGGTCGCCGGCCTGGATCTGCCGCCCTTCGGCCAACACCAGGCCACGCCGCACCCGGTTGGCCAACTCGCGGACATTGCCCGGCCAGTCGTGCTTGCCCATGGCCACCAGGGCGTCCTCGCTGAAGCTGCGGGGCCGGCGGCCGGTTTCCTGACTGTAGAAATGCGCAAAGTGGCTGGCCAGCATGCCCAGGTCACCATGGCGCTCGCGCAAGGGGGCGGTGATCACCTGCAATACATTGAGCCGGTAATACAGGTCCTCGCGGAACCGTCCGCTGGTGATGGCCTGTTCCAGGTCCACATGGGTAGCGGCCAACACCCGGACATCCACCGGAATCGGCTGGCTGCCACCGACCCGTTCGATGTGTTTTTCCTGCAAAAACCGCAGCAGGTTGGCCTGCAGTTCCAAGGGCAAGTCACCGATTTCGTCGAGGAACAGCGTGCCGCCGTTGGCCGCCTCGATGCGTCCGACCTTGCGCTGGTGGGCACCGGTGAAGGCGCCCTTTTCATGGCCGAACAGCTCGGACTGGATCAGGTGCTCGGGAATGGCCCCGCAGTTGATGGCCACGAACGGCTTGTCGTAACGCAGGGACTGGCGATGCAGGGTACGCGCCACCAACTCCTTGCCGGTGCCGCTCTCCCCACGGATCAATACCGGAGACTCGGTGGGCGCCAGCTTGCCGAGCAACTTGCGCAGATCGCGGATCGTACGGCTGTCGCCCAGCAGCTCGTGTTCGGGCTGATCCACATGGACCGAGCCCTGGCCGCGCAGGCGGGCCATGCCGAACGCCCGTCCCAGGGTCACCTGGACCCGGGACACATCGAACGGCAGGGTGTGGAAATCGAAGAACCACTCGCAGACGAAGTCACCGACCTTTTGCAGGCGCAGGACTTCCTGGCTCAGCACCGCGATCCACTCGGTGCCGCTGCGGCTGATCAGGTCCTTGACCGCTTCCGGGCGCTCCAAGTGGAAAGGTTGCAGGCGCAGCAAGCCGACATCACAGGAACGCTCGCGGGCGGACTCCAGGTCACAGCTGTCGACATCCCAACCGATGGTGCGCAAGCCAGGCAACAAGCGGTGGCAATCATCACAGGGATCGACCACCAGCAACCGACGCTGCACGGGAGCTTCGAGCATGACTGTTCCTTGCCGCCACAGTGAGGAAAAGTTATTAGAAACAGTGGTTTGGCAAACCTGGCAGTAACATTAGCAAGAACTTGACGCACGGATGTATCGATTGCTTATAGCGCTGATTGCCAAAGGAACTAAAGTGCCACTTGAGAGGGCCACTTGAGCGACCGATTGTCGCAGTTATTTTTTTAACCCCCCGCAACTAAGGGCTCTGCCCCGGGGCTTGCGCACGAAAGACGTAAAAACTTGTTTTTCAGTGTGACCCGTCCCCCACCTCGGTGCATCAGTACAAATAACCAGCCGAACGGTAAGCCCAACCGACGGCACATCATTTGATTGGGCACCATAGAGAGAAGACCCCATGAACGCCCCGCTCCGTATCAACGAAGCACTTTTGATCGCCGACCGCGCATTCAAGCCTTTCCAATGCGTGGCCTGGGCTCCACAGGACGGTAACGGCGAGTTGAGCCTGACCGTCATCGACCGTACCAGCACCCGTATCGGCCATGCGCAAATCCCCAGCAGCGCCTACTCCGACCCAGCCCAGCTGGAAACCCTGCTCAACCAGGCACGTGCCGAACTGAGCCAGGAAGGCTACGCACTGCAATCCTGGGCCATGCCCAAGTAAGCGATGCTGTTAACGGATCACCCGAACGGGTGATCCGCTGTTCTAAGCCAGCAACTAAGCAAGCTTTACGCTTGACCTTCCCTATAACTGCCCCTGTTGCGGCATTAGTTGCCCTGGTTGTTCTAGCAAGCATCTCGTGCAAACCATTCCGGTACTCCACGAACTGCTGTTTCCAGCCATTCCGATTATTTTTCCCTGGGCCTCGCTCATGGCCGTCCCATCAGTGGATCGCTGATGCTGTGCTCGCCGGTTTCCAGGCGTCCGGCAACCCTGCGCAACCAGCCGCCATCACTGTGCAAGGTCAGGTCATACCAGCCACCGCTGGACTCGCAGGGGAACACCTGGCGCACCTCGCCCCCGGCCGGAATCGACAAGGTCCACGGGCCCTGCTGGGTATAAGGGCAACGATCGATGCTGACCGTCGCGGCCTGCCCACCAGGGTTGCTCAGGGTCAGTTGCAACTGGTGCTGGCTGGACGTCACCAATAGCTCCGGCTGACGTTGTTGCACCTGGCCGTGGAAACTGCGGTGGAACCCGTTCGGGCCCAGAACCCAGAGCTGGTAGCGCTCGACCACTGTCCAGCTGTCCTGCAACGCCTTGCCGGCCTCCAGCGTATAACGGCGGGGAATATCCGCCAGGTGCAAGCCGTCGTAGACATGCAGGACGGCCCCCTGGGCGCCGGTGTTCTGCAGGCTCAGGGACAAGGTCCGGGCCTTATGGTCGATCTGGCTATCGACGTGCAAGCGATATGGCAAGGCCCGTGAAGGACGCGCCAGGCGCTTCTGCTGCGGCACCAGTTGCTTGCTGGTCGACGGCACCGGCACCGGCAACAGTTTTTCCTGGCGCTGGCGCAGGCTGTCGGCAGCCTGGCGAGTGATGGTTTGCAGCGCTGGCAGTGGCTCGTGGTTGGGATCGACGAAGTTGAACGCCGAGGTCAAGTCGCCGCATACCGCGCGGCGCCAGGCGCTGACATTCGGCTCACGGACGCCGAAGCGTTTTTCCAGAAATTGCAGCACCGAGGTGTGGTCGAACACCTGGGAGTTGACCCAACCACCGCGGCTCCAGGGTGAAAGCACCAGCATCGGTACCCGCGGCCCGGGTCCGTAGACCCCGCCGTCCGGCCGCGGCTGCTGGGTCGAGCCCGCCGGAGCCGGATGCTTGAACAGCTCGCTGTCGAACGCCAGGGTCGACTTGCCGGCGAAACTGCCGTCCTTGCGCTGGGAAGGTGCCGAGGGCGAAGGCACATGATCGAAAAAGCCATCGTTTTCGTCATAGGTCACCAGCAGCACGGTCTTGCTCCAGACCTCGGGGTTGCTAGTCAAGGCCTGCAGGATCTCCTGGGTGAACCAGCCGCCCTGCACCGGACTCGACGGCCCCGGGTGCTCGGAATAGGCCGCCGGGGCCACGATCCAGCTGACCTGGGGCAACTTGCCGGCCTGCACGTCGCTGCGAAAGCCGCCGATGATGGCCTCCAGGTTGCTGCCACTGCTGGCCGGCAAGGTATTGCCGTTGCCCTTGTACAGCGGCGCCACGGCATTGAGCGCGTCGGTATAGGGAACGAAGGCATTGAAGCCGCTGGGGGGCTGGGCCGGGTTGCCCACCTGCACGCTGGCGGCCCGATACTGGCGAAAGCCTGCCAGCGGGTTGTCGCCGAAGTTGTCCGGCAGATGCTGGTAGACCTTCCAGCTCACGCCCTGCTCTTCCAGGCGTTCGGGATAGGTCTTCCAGGTGTAACCGACATTCACTGGCCCCGGCCCATCCCACTCATTGACCACGGCAGCCACTTGCCCGCCAGTCGGCCCGTTGGTGCCGGTCCAGAGGAACAGCCGGTTAGGGTTGGTGCCGGCATGCACCGCGCAGTGGTAGGCATCGCACAGGGTGAAGGTACTGGCCAGGGCGAACTGGAATGGCAGCTCCTGCTCGCTGTAGTAGCCCATGGAGGTGTTGGTCTTGTAGGTCGGCCAGGCATTCATGCGGCCGTCGCTCCAGGCCGAGTGGGCATCGCTCCAGGTATGGGGCGTGCCGCTGACCCGCTGGGCGTTGCCCCGGGAACTGTCCAGGTGATAGGGCATGACCACCCGGCCCTTGCCCTGCTGTTCCCAGACTTCACGCTGGCCGGACAACGGGATGGTGAAGCGGTCGCTGAAACCGCGTACACCGGGGAAAGTACCGAAGTAATGGTCGAAGGAACGGTTTTCCTGCATCAGGATGACTACATGCTCGACATCCTTGATCGTCCCTGTGCGATTGTTCGCCGGTATTGCCAGGGCCTGGCGAATGGAAACCGGCAAAGATGAAAAGAACGAGCCGATGGCGGCGGCTTGCAAGAGCTTCCTGCGTGAAATATCGGGCATGGGTCAATGAGTCCTTGTGGTTGCAACGCGGTCTATAACGCTGCCTGCAAGGTATTCATTTCTAATAACAATGCAGTGACACTGACATTGCAATGAATGCCATTTCCAATCATTAGCCAACCTATCAACCAACACTGAAGTCGCCACTGGCTTATATATGAACGGCCTTGGAAGAATATTGGGTGAATAAAACTCCCGAGCCTGCAAAGTGCCAGTAGCTGCACGCCTGGATCGGCCTTGACAAGGCTTGAAGTCCCTGAAAACCGGGAACAACCCATGGAGGTTCCCGGAGCCTTTCATGTATGCAAGCTATGTAGGCTATCGCAGCTCGTCAGCCACTTCGTTGCGCTGGACCCGCAACGGATTGAAGAACAGGCGAATGAACTGCGGATCCCGCGCGAGCTTGTAGTCTTCACCGACGAAGTACTCCTTGGCCGCGGGATCGTTCTTGGCCAGGTACAGGATCCAGGCCGTGGTGATACCGGCGAACTCGTTTTCCTTGAGGCTTCGCACCGGGCTGAAGTGCGTGGCGTTATGGGCGGTGGCGCTCCATCCCGGCACCGCCTTGATCAAACCGCCCTGCCACAGCCGCGGCCAGGCCCAGGCCGGTACCACCACATCCGCGGCGCCGGTGAGCACCAGCGTCGGCGTACGGACCGTGGAGCCCAGGCCGATGGGCCCGGGCTCGATCGGCAGCGAACCTATGTACTGGAGTTGCGGGTCAATGGCCTTCAAGGTCTGGGGCATGAGGCTGGAGGAGAGAATCGACGCCCCGCCACCTGCCGAATGCCCAGCCACTATGGTCCGCGCCAGGTCGACCTTGCCAAATAGCGGCGAGGTCGGATCCTGATTGAGCCTGCTCAGCTCCACCGCCCCCAGGACGTGCATGCTCGGCGCGGTATTGATGAAGTCCGAAGACACCACCACCACGAAACCGTAGCTGGCCCACAGCCTCAACAGTTCGGTGTATTGCCCCTGGTTGGAAAGAATGCCACCGACGAAGTTGACTACCGGCAACTTGTCCAGGCTCTTTATATTGGCCGGGTAATAGACGCTGGTGGAAATAGGATTGCTGAACCCGTAGGGAAATGACTGGTTGCATTGAAGGCTGTTGTCCAACAACAGGATCTTCGCCAGCACTCCCAACAAGCCACGGCAGTCACTCAAGACCGCATTGGTCGCTACCTTGTAGGGGCCAGGTGACTTGGCGAATTGTTCATTGGCCAACCCCAGCGCCGGAACCAGTTGCGAAGCGCCTGCCAGGCTGACAGAAGCCAGCAACGCACCGCCCAAACCAAGTTTCATTGCAAGTTTGCGTATCGCCTTCATGGTAATTCCCTTTATTTGCCTGCTTTCCCTGCAAGGCCGAATACCGGTGCCTGGCCGTGCCCCCTTTGAATATCGAGCAGATGAACATTGAGGTGATGACATGGAACTGCAACACCTGTGAAGCACTGCCGCATTCGTCATGCGCCAGCCTGGCGCGACCCTAGAACAGGAGAAAATGGCAGGTCAATGGTTATTGCCACCCGCCTCAACCGGGAACGGTGCAAGCACACAGCCCCAAAGATTGTGGCAAAAGATTTCATCGTTTCTTGATTCTCCTTCTCGCATGCGGCAACTTGCGCGCTTCTCACTACAAGGAGCAGCCAATGTCCGGTTCAATGGCCCAGGCGTTCGCCCATAATTTTCTCGGCCACTCACCCCGCTGGTACAAGGCAAGCATTGTCGCGTTCCTGCTACTCAACCCATTGCTGTTCTTCGGGGTCAGCCCGGCCGCCGCCGGCTGGTGCCTGGTGCTCGAATTCATCTTCACCCTGGCCATGGCCCTCAAGTGTTATCCCCTGATGCCCGGCGGGCTGCTGCTGGTGCAGGCGATGTTGCTGGGCATGGCCACTCCCCAGGCGCTGTACGACGAACTGGTGCACAACTTCCCGGTGATCCTGCTGTTGATGTTCATGGTCGCCGGCATCTATTTCATGAAGGAGCTGCTGCTGTTCCTGTTCTCAAGGCTGCTGCTGGGGGTGCGCTCCAAGGCGCTGCTGGGGTTGCTGTTCTGCTTCCTGTCGGCCTTTCTCTCGGCCTTTCTCGACGCCCTGACCGTCACTGCGGTGATCATCAGCGCCGCGGTGGGCTTCTATTCGGTGTACCACCGCGTGGCATCGGGCAACGATCCGCGCCAGGACAGCGGCTATGGCGACGATCGGCAATTGCCAGCGCTGCACCATGACGACCTGGAACAATTTCGCGCCTTCCTGCGCAGCTTGCTGATGCATGGGGCTGTGGGCACTGCCCTGGGCGGCGTCTGCACCCTGGTGGGCGAGCCGCAGAACCTGCTGATCGGCCATGAGATGGGTTGGCACTTCGCCGACTTCTTCCGCCAGGTCGCCCCGGTATCCCTGCCGGTACTGGTGGCGGGGCTGGTGACTTGCGTGCTGCTGGAGAAACTGCGCTGGTTCGGCTACGGCACCCTGCTGCCGGACAATGTCCGCCAGATCCTGGCCAACTACGCCGCCGAGGACGATGCGCAGCGCACGGCCCGCCAACGCGCGGCCCTGCTGGTGCAAGGCCTGGCAGCCCTGATATTGATCGTCGGCCTGGCGTTGCATGTGGCCGAGGTCGGGCTGATCGGCCTGTTGGTGATCGTGCTGATCACCGCCTTTACCGGCATCACCGACGAACACCGGCTGGGCAACGCCTTCAAGGACGCCATGCCTTTCACCGCCCTGCTGGTGGTGTTCTTCGCCGTGGTGGCGGTGATCCACCAGCAACAGCTGTTCACGCCGCTGATCCAGTGGGTGCTGGCGCTGCCGGCGGATCGCCAACCGGGCATGCTGTTCATCGCCAACGGCCTGCTGTCTGCCATCAGCGACAACGTGTTCGTGGCCACCATCTATATCACCGAGGTCAAGCAAGCCTTCCTGGACGGGCAGATGAGCCGCGAACACTTCGAGACCCTGGCCATCGCCATCAACACCGGCACCAACCTGCCCAGCGTCGCCACGCCCAACGGCCAGGCGGCGTTCCTGTTCCTGCTGACCTCGGCCATCGCGCCGCTGGTGCGCCTGTCCTATGGCCGCATGGTATGGATGGCGCTGCCCTACACCCTGGTGATGGGCGTGCTGGGCTGGTACGCAGTCAGCTACTGGCTATAAAGAAGGATTGACGACGCTGCCAGGGCCCCTGGCAGCGGTTGCAGGCTCAGCGCAGCAGGATATAGCGCTCGATCGCCTGGGCGGCGCCATCCTCAAGGTTAGTGCCGGTGACCACATCGGCCAGGCGCTTGACCTGTTCTTCGGCCTGGCCCATGGCGATCGACAACCCGGCCCGCTGGAACATCGCCGGATCGTTGCCGCCATCACCCAGGGCCGCAGTGCGCGCAAGGGGCACGCCGAGGTATCCGGCGAGCGTCGCCAAGGCCTGGCCCTTGTCCGCCTGCACGGCAGTGACATCCAGGAACCGCGGTTGCGACCGCGAGACCTGGGCCTGCCCCGCGGTCTGGCGTTGCAGGCGTGCCTCCAGCTCCCTCAGCAAGCGTCCGTCGCTACTGGCCGCCACGACCTTGTCGACGCAGTGCAGGTACTCCTCGAAGCTGTCCACCACCTGCGGCGCATAACCCAGGGCCTGCTGCTCCAACGGCAGCAAGGGTCCGTCGGGATCGCGCACCAGCCACTGGTTGTCGGCGAAGACCCAGGTCTCGACCTGGGGATAGGAGGCGAACAGCAGCAGCGCCGTAACGACCGCCGCTACCGGGACATGATGACGAGCCAGGTAGCGGCCATCGGGGTGGACGATGCTGCCGCCGTTGAATCCGGCGCTGGGCAGTTCCACCCCAAGTTCTTCGAGTTGCCGCCGCATGGCCCGTGGCGGACGACCGCTGGCCAGGCTGAAACCAATGCCGGCGTCATGCAGGGCACGCACGGCGGCGACGGTTCGTGGACTCAGACTGTGGTCCGGACGCAGCAGCGTGCCATCCATGTCGCTCAGCACAAAGTCGATGGGATAGGCGTTCGAGCCACTCATCCCAGGGGGCGCCAGACCCGGCCATCGCGGGCCAGCAATTGGTCGCCCGCATCCGGCCCGTCGGTGCCGGCCGGATATTGCTGCAGGCTCGCGTCCTGCTTCCAGGCGTCGAGGAACGGC
Source organism: Pseudomonas sp. KCJK8993 (assembly GCF_046230915.1). Taxonomy (NCBI): domain Bacteria; kingdom Pseudomonadati; phylum Pseudomonadota; class Gammaproteobacteria; order Pseudomonadales; family Pseudomonadaceae; genus Pseudomonas; species Pseudomonas sp. KCJK8993. The sequence continues at coordinate 36,983 of NZ_JBJJLO010000008.1, read as the reverse complement.
TGTACCGCACGCCAGCCATTCTCGATGTTGTCCGCACGCTGGAAGAGCGTCTGGTCGCCGATCAGGCAGTCGTAGATCAGCGTCTCGTAGCCGGTGGACGGCTGCATCTCGAAGAAGTCCTTGTAGGCGAAGCCGGACTCGATACTTGCCATGTCCAGGGTCGGCCCGGGCTTCTTCGCCAGCAGGTCGAACCACACGCCTTCGTCGGGCTGGATCTGGATCCGCAGGTAGGTCGGCATCAGGCGCTCGACCTCGGTATCGCGGAACTGCGCATAAGGCGCCGGCTTGAAGCAGATGACGATCTCGGTGTCGCGCACGCTCATGCGCTTGCCGGTACGCAGGTAGAACGGCACCCCGACCCAGCGCCAGTTGTCGATCATCACCTTGAGCGCGACATAGGTCTCGGTGTTGCTGTCGGGCGCCACGTTGGTTTCCTCGCGGTATCCGGCCAGGCTCTTGCCGTCCAGCTGGCCGGCGCTGTACTGGCCGCGCACCGAGTTGGCCCGGGCCTCGTCCAGCGTCCAGGGACGGATGGCGCCCACCACCTTGGCCTTCTCGCCGCGCACCGCATCGGCGCCGAAGGCCGCCGGCGGTTCCATGGCCACCATCGCCAGCAGTTGGAACAGGTGGTTGGGCACCATGTCCCGCAGGGCGCCGGTGTTTTCGTAAAAGCTGCCACGGGTTTCCACCCCGACGGTTTCCGCCGCGGTGATCTGCACGTGGTCGATGTAATGATTGTTCCAGAACGCCTCGAACAGGCTGTTGGAGAAACGGCTGACGAGGATGTTCTGTACGGTTTCCTTGCCCAGGTAATGGTCGATGCGGTAGATCTGCTTCTCGCCCATGACCTTGAGCAGGCAGGCATTGAGGGCCTCGGCGGTCTGCAGATCGGAACCGAAGGGTTTCTCGACCACCACCCGGCGAAACGCTCCAGGCTCCTCTTGCAGCAGCCCCGCGGCGCCCAGGCGTTGCACCACCTCACTGAAAAAGCGCGGTGCGGTGGCCAGGTAGAACACGGCGTTGCCGGTGCCGCTGGCGGCGATTCGCGCCGCCAGCTCGACATAGGTGGCATCGTCCAGGAAATCACCCTGGACATAGCTGATGCCCCGGGTCAGGCGCGCCCAGACGTCGGCATCGATGCGGGTCCCTTGCCCTTGTTTCTTGAGTACTTCGTCGCGAAGGAAGTCTTCCAGCAAAGTGGCGAACTCACTGTCGCTCACCGCATTGTGATCGACGCCGACGATCCGCAGCCCCTCGTCCAGCAAACCGTCGCGACTGAGGTTGTACAGCGCCGGCATCAGCAGGCGCTTGACCAGGTCGCCACGGGCGCCGAACAGGAACAGCGTGGTCGCCGGGGCCGGCAGTGCCTTGGACTTCCTTCGCTCGGTCATTTCTTCCCGGTCTCCACATGGCCGCCAAAGCCGAAGCGCATGGCCGAGAGGATCTTGTCGCCATAAGTACCCTGGCCACGCGAGCGATAACGGGAGAACAGCGAGTTGGACAGCACCGGAACCGGCACCGCCTGCTCCATGGCCGCCTCGATGGTCCAACGGCCTTCACCGCTGTCGGCCACCGAACCGGAGAAACCGTCCAGCTTGGGATCGCTGGCCAGGGCGTCGGCGGTCAGGTCCAGCAACCAGGACGAGACCACGCTGCCGCGCCGCCAGACTTCGGCGATATCGGCGACATTCAGGTCGAAGCGCTGGTCTTCTGGCAGGCTTTCCGAGCTCTTGGTCTTGAGAATGTCGAAGCCTTCGGCGAAGGCCTGCATCATGCCGTACTCGATACCGTTATGGATCATCTTGACGAAGTGCCCGGCACCGGCGGGACCGGCGTGGATATAGCCGCGCTCGGCGCGGTCGTCACTGGCGACACGGTCCTTGGTGCGGGGGATCGATCCCATTCCCGGGGCCAGGGCAGCGAACAGCGGGTCCAGGCGCAGTACTTCATCGGCGTCGCCACCGATCATCATGCAATAGCCCCGCTCCAGGCCCCAGACACCGCCGGAGGTGCCGACATCGATATACTTCAGGCCCTTCTGCGCCAGGTCCCGGGCACGGCGGATGTCATCCTTGTAGTAGGTGTTGCCGCCGTCGATGATCACGTCGCCCGGCTCCAGCAACTGGCTCAGGGTATCGATGGTCTCTTCGGTGGGCGCGCCGGCGGGCAACATCACCCAGACCGCTCGCGGCTGTTGCAGGCCAGCCACCAGGGCCGGCAGGTCGGCGACGCCCTTGGCGCCTTCGGCGGCCAGGGTGCCGACGAAGTCGGTGTTGCGGTCAAAGACTACGGTCTCGTGCCCATTGAGCATCAGGCGCCGTGCAATATTGCCGCCCATGCGGCCCAGTCCGATAATCCCCAGTTGCATGTGCTGATGCTCCTACTGCCAAAATCCAGATCAAAAATATATAGCCCAACGGGCCAGGTGAAACTTCAAGGTGCGCAACTATACAAGGCAAGGCGCCTCAAGACAGCGCAATCTTTACCTTGGCGGACCGGTTCGCGTCTCCGGCCGTCCCTGCTGGCGTCGCACAACCATGATCGACCGCCCCCAGGAACAGGGCTCATGGAAAATTAGTCAGCAACACCTGCGGCGAAGTTTCGCAAACCATGGATGGATAACGATGCCCATCGCCACGAAGGCACAGGACCATGAAAAATAAAAAAGTTCCCTTGGAGTGAAAAATAAATAAAATTGCCCCCGCCAGGCGAGACAACGCGGTATGGACCCGCTGCAACTGCGCCGCCTGTGATAGCGCTTTGTGCAAGGAATGGGAATCGCGAAGCATAGTCAAGACCCGCCATTTGCGAGGTGAAGCAATGGGCACAGTACTACCGGCACGACCTGCACAAACCTTGTACGTCACCATTCGTCGTGATGAACTGCAGCAGCTCAAAGCTGAGCGCGACCAGTTGCAACGAGAGCTCGCGCAGATACGCCTGTTACAAAATCAGGACCGGCCATCGGTCGCCCTCCCGCCTCTTTCCCGGGCGAACTGAGTCCTCCCGTTCTCGAGCGCAACCCAACGCTACGCTCGATGCCAGCAGCCCCTCCCCAGCCTCCATCGACGAGCCTCCCGGTCCAGGAACCCAGGCACAAAATGCCAACGTTCTGCTGACGAACTTTTCACACTTGCCTATCGATACTCTCGGCCATTGTGGCCGCCTTGTTACATAGGGGCGGCCTTCATTGGCGCCGGACCGGCGCCCGATGATCACGGTTTCCTGGGGAGCGCCGAATGGCATTGTTCAAACGCGGCAATACGTCTGCGAAGGGTTTCGACTGGATGGGCCTGCTCTGGCTGTTCCTGTTCTTCTGGTATTTCTCGGGCATTACCCAGTTGCTGATCCAACTGACCGATACCTCCGGGTTCGCAGGTTTCCGCCAGGCCTTCCTGATGAGCGCCGTCTGGCTGGCACCGATGCTGCTGTTCCCGGCACGCACCCGGCTGCTGGCCGCCGTGATCGGTATCGTGCTCTGGGCCTGCTCCATGGCCAGCCTGGGCTACTTCTTCATCTACCAGCAGGAGTTCTCCCAGAGCGTCATTTTCATCATGTTCGAGTCCAACCCCTCGGAAGCCGGTGAATACCTGACCCAGTACTTTGCCTGGTGGATGCTACTGGCGTTCCTGGCCCACACCGCTTTCGCCATCTTCCTGTGGACCCGCCTGCGCCCGGTTTACCTGCCCAAGCTTCAAGCGCTGGCGGCTGCAGTGGCGATCCTGGTGGCCATCGTCGGTTACCCGCTGGTCAAGCAAGTCTCGCGTACCGAGACCCTGGCCGAGGGCCTGGAAAAATTCGAGACCCGCATCGAGCCGGCGGTGCCATGGCAGATGGTGGTCGCCTACCGGCGCTATCGCGAGCAGCTGGACGGCATGCAGGGCATGCTCGACAGCGTCAGCAAGATCCCGCCCCTGACCAATCTCAAGGACAGCATGGCCAACCAGCCGGCGACCCTGGTGCTGGTGATCGGCGAATCCACCAACCGTCAACGCATGAGCCTCTACGGCTATCCGCGCCAGACCACCCCGGAGCTGGACAAGCTCAAGGACCAGTTGGCGGTGTTCAACAATGTCATCACCCCGCGCCCCTATACCATCGAGGCCCTGCAGCAGGTACTGACCTTCGCCGACGAAGAGAACCCCGACCTGTACCTCAAGACCCCGTCCCTGGTCAGCGTGATGAAGCAGGCCGGCTACAAGACCTACTGGATTACCAACCAGCAGACCATGACCAAGCGCAACACCATGCTCACCACCTTCTCCGAGCAGGCCGACGAGCAGGTGTACCTGAACAACAACCGTAACCAGAACGCCCGCCAATACGATGGCGACGTGCTCGAGCCCTTCTCCAAGGCCCTGGCCGACAGCGCGCCGCGCAAGTTCATCGTGGTGCACTTGCTGGGCACGCACATGAGCTATCAGTACCGCTACCCGCCGAGCTTCGACAAGTTCACCGACCGCCAGGGCGTGCCGGCCGGCGTGCACGACGACCAGGTGGCCACCTACAACAGCTACGACAACGCCGTGCTGTACAACGATTTCGTGGTTTCCAGCCTGATCAAGGACTACGCCAAGACTGACCCCAACGGCTTCTTGCTGTACCTGTCGGACCATGGTGAAGACGTCTTCGACTCCGCCGGCCACGACACCCTGGGGCGCAACGAAGGCAAGCCCACCGCGCCGATGTACACCATTCCGTTCATCGCCTGGGCCTCGCCCAAGTGGCGGGAGACCCACGACTGGAACTTCGCCTCCGATCTCAACCGGCCCTTCATGAGCTCGCAACTGGTGCATACCTGGGCCGACCTGGCGGGCCTGAGCTTCGACCAACTGGATCACAGCCGCAGCCTGGTCAGCGACAGCTTCAAGCCTCGTCCGCTGCTGATCGGCGACCCATACTCGCGCCAGAGCAAGCCGCTGATCGATTTCAGCCTGATGAAGCCCAAAGCGCCGGTGGACACCTCCGTCGTGCAAAAATGATCGCTTTCCCGGGAGCCGCACGGCTCCCGCGGCAGCCTCGCTTCTTGTCCCGCCCCTGCCTGCGCCCACCTAGGGCACGCATCGCCTCTTGACCCTGGTCGCCTGCGATTTTCCGTAGAAGCCCGCGATGGCCATCGCAACATGATGTCGAAAATGTAATTTTTGCCTCAGGCTGGCGTTAACCCTCACTTAATAGAATTCGGTTTAACTTCCTCCCGTCACTTGCCGTACAGGGACGAAGCAAGTAACCGAACACTCTTAAGCAGGAAAACCAGCATGAAACTTTCAACTCTTGTACTCACCGGCCTGATTCTCGCCGGCTCCAACGCAGCCTTCGCCGAAGGCGGTTCCGAGCGTGTACAACAGTTCTACGAGAACTTCCGTGTCAATCAGCAACAAATTGCCGGAAACCAGAACGCCAATACCGCCAAGAGCGACAAACAGCAATCTGAACCTGCATATTCCGCCTCGGATGCCAAACAAGAAAAACAAGTAATCCAGCAGCCCGGCGCCTGATTCAATCTTTGTGCAACCACTCTGGATAAGTGCTTCTCAACCAGAGCTGGATATTTCGGCGCCCTTTGGGCGCCTTTTTTATTGACGTCGGCCAGTGATTGCGGGCCATGTTTTCAAGGCAATTACCGGGTCATTACAAAGCTGTCATATGGCACATCGCCCAGATGTACTGGCTTAACATCCCGATATGAACACAACGAATTTTTCATCGAAGAAAAGAATTGAAACAACAAACAAACCCACAACACCTCGATCGCCCATTGCCCTGGAAGCCCCGCCATACTTCCCGCCCGGGATGTTCTACCGACCGTCGGCAAGCCGCTAATCCCTTGAATTATCAGACCTGATCGATTGACCCTATAGTTACTTCAGGCTTCACCATCGGCCCATCGAACAATATCCGGTTAGTTAAAGAGGACAATAGGCAATGCGTATTCTGGTGATCGAAGACGAGTCGAAAACCGCTGACTATCTGCATCAGGGACTTACCGAGAGTGGATACATCGTCGACCGCGCCAACAATGGCGTGGATGGCCTGCACCTGATTGAACAACAACCCTACGAGTTGGTGATACTGGATGTAAACCTGCCCGGAAAAGATGGATGGCAAGTATTGCAACATATGCACCGGCAATCTCCGGCACGGGTCATGATGCTGAGTGCCCGTGGCCGCCTGGAAGATAAAGTCAGAGGCCTGGACCTGGGCGCCGATGATTATCTGGTCAAGCCATTTCAGTTTCCCGAGTTGCTGGCCCGGGTCCGCACCTTGATGCGGCGCAGTGAACCGGTGGCTCAACCGGAAGTACTGCAAGTTGCCGACTTGCAACTTGACCCGCGACGCCATCGGGCCTACCGCGGTGAACGCCGTATCGACTTGACCACCAAGGAGTTCACCCTGCTGCATGTATTGATGCGGCACTCGGGTGAAGTTCTGACCCGCACGCAAATCATTTCCCTAGTCTGGGATATGAATTTCGATTGCGATACCAACGTGGTGGAAGTGTCCATCAGCCGCTTGCGGGCCAAGATCGACGATGCCAGCGAGCTCAAGTTGATCCATACCCTGCGCGGTGTCGGCTACGTGCTGGAAGTGCGCCAATGAGCACACCCCCTGCACCGCCCGGCAACAGCAGCTTGTCCATGCGCCTGGGCCTGACCGTCAGCCTGATGGGCGCGGCCCTGGTCCTGCTGCTGGCCACCCTGGCCTACTTGTCCCTGAGCCACGAGTTGGACACCCTGGCCCGCAAGAGCTTGCAGAGCAAGCTGGAGCAGATCCAGCACAGCCTGATCAGCGATCTCAAGAGCAGCGACCTGGCAGCCCGCCCTCATTCCCTGCTGGACCTGGTGATGGGCCACGACAACCTGCGCTTGTCGGTGTTGGCCAGCGATCCGCGGGTGCCGCCGCTGCTGGATGTCGGTGGCGGCCGGCAACCTTTACCCCGCGCCCTGAAGGAAGCCAAAGGCAGTACCTACCTGGACTGGAACGACAAAAGCGGCAGCCAGTTGCTCAGCGCCTCACAGCCAATGCCCATGCGCAATGGCGAACAGGTACGGGTCGTGCTGAGCCTGGATCGCAGCAACGACCAGGCGCTGCTCAGTGCCTATCTGCGCTCCACGGTGATTGCCTTGCCGCTGCTGCTGGGCCTGATCGGCATCGGCGCCTGGTGGCTGGTGCAACGGGGCCTGCTGCCCCTGCAGCAGTTCAGCCGGGTAGCGGCCAAGGTCACCACCCAGGACTTGACCCACCGCCTGAATCTGGATCGACTGCCCCGTGAACTGGCGGAGCTGGGCCAGGGGATCAATGTCATGCTGCAACGCCTGGATGGCGGCGTGCAGCGCCTGTCGCAATTTTCCGATGACCTGGCCCATGAGCTGCGCTCGCCCATCAGCAACCTGATGGGCAAGGCGCAGGTGACCCTGTCGCGGGAGCGTCCGCCGCAAGAGTACAAGGCGGTGCTGGAGGCCAGCATCGAAGAGCTGGAGCGAGTCACGCGGATGGTCGCCGACATGTTGCTCCTGGCCCAAGTCAGCCAACCGGCATCCCAGGCTCGCTTCGCGCGGATTTCACTGCGGGTGGAAGCACGCAAAGTCATGGAGCTGTTCGCCCTGAGCGCCGAGGACAAGCAACTGGAACTGCAACAGAGCGGAGATGCCTGGGTCCTGGGGGATCGGCTGATGATCCAACGCGCCATTTCCAACCTGCTGTCCAATGCCATTCGCCACAGCCCTAGCCAGGGCCGTATCCAGCTGCGGGTCGAACAACAGTTGCAGACGGTGAGCCTGACAGTGAGCAATCCCGGTCCTGGCATCGAGGCTTGCCACCTGCCACATTTGTTCGAGCGCTTCTACCGGATCGACAGCAGCCGCACCCGCGCCGAAGGCGGTACCGGCCTGGGATTGGCGATCGTGCGTTCGATCATGAACCTGCATGACGGACAGGCCGAAGTCAGCAGCGTCATCGATGGCCAGACCGAATTCCGCCTGGTATTTCCCAAGCTCGATCCCGCGCAACACGATCTCTAGGCACGACAACCCACCAGCACGACCCGGGCTCAGCGCGATTCCCCCCCCACCTGGCTGCTGGCGGGCCGCGGGGCACTACAAGACCTTGCTCCAGAACAGCATGCGGCCATGGGCGGGATCGAGCATCGCATCGGCAAAACCGCAGGCCCGGTAGGCTGCCTGGGCCCTGGCATTGCCTTCCAGCACCTCCAGGGTGATCTTGCAGCAGCCGCGCTGGCGAGCGATGTCCTCGACCTTCTGCAGCAGGCGCTTGCTCAGTCCCTGGCCACGAAAGCCGTCGAGCACCACCACATCGTGGACATTCACCAGGGGCCGGCAGGCAAAGGTGGAGAAACCCTCGAAACAGTTCACCAGGCCCACCGGTTGCCCGCCGGCGAAGGCCAGCACGCTGAACGCCTGGGGCCGCTTGGCCAGTTCCTCCGGCAAGCGCTGGAGCTGGTCCGCCGAGAGGCTCTGGCCACCGCCCATGACGTCTGCTGCGTAATGGCTGAGCAACACACCTATGGCTTCGGCATGCACCGGGTTGCTGTAACTGGCTTGCAACACCACGACATCGGCAACGTCCATGTTCATCCTCGATCAATGTGTCGGAACGAGCGCTCAAGGCTCGGGCAGCTCCGATTGTAGGCTGGCGGATTTGACCAAACGAAGATTTTTCACTCCCTTGTGGCAGAAAAATCCTAGCCAATGACCAGGATGAACCACACCCGGAAACCCTTCCCCCCTCAGGGCTGGCCGAAACGCTGCAACTGCATTTCCCGCAGGCGGCTCAAGGTCCGGCGAAAGGCGAACTCCAGGTAACCCTCGGTATACAGCTGCTCCATCGGCACTCGCGCCTCCAGGTACAGCGGTACCTTGCGGTCGTAGCATTCGTCCACCAGGGCGATGAAGCGCCGGACCGCATCGTCGTGGACCGACAGCTGCGGCAACTCGCGATCCCCCGCCACCACTCGCTCGGCACCATCTTCGGTGCCCCGGGCAATGCGCCCCGGGCGTTGCCGGGCACTCAGGCAAGGCACCTCGCCAAGCAGGATGGCGCGATAGCGGTCGCACAAGGCCATGAAATCCATGGCCGAGAACGGCTGCTCGCACAGGTCGGCGAAGCGACACCAGATCACCGCCTCGGCGACCCGGACCACCGCCACCGGCCGATAACCCAGCAACACCGGCTCCGCGGATGCCGGCTGCCCGGCACTCAAGCGCTCGAACAAGGTCCCCAGGGCGCTGGCCTGGCCTTCGGCAGCCACCCAGTAACGCTGGGTGCCGGCACCCGGATGCAGCCGGTGATCCTCGGCGCCATCGACCGCCACCACCTGCATGTGCCGCTTGATGGCATCGATGGCCGGCAGGAAACGCTCGCGGTTGAAGCCATCGGCATAGAGTTGCTCGGGCGGCTGGTTGGAAGTGCAGACCATCACCACGCCCTGTTCGAACATCACCTGGAACAGGCGGCCGAGGATGATCGCGTCACCGATGTCGTTGACGAACAATTCGTCGAAGCACAACACCCGCACCTCGTCCGCCAGCTCCCGGGCCAGGGCCTGCAACGGATCGGCGATACCGGTCAGCTGGAAGGAACGCTGGTGCACCCAGCCCATGAAGTGGTGGAAGTGCTGGCGTCGCGCCGGCACCTTCAAACTCTGGTAGAAGCGGTCCATCAGCCAGGTCTTGCCGCGCCCCACCGCCCCCCAGAGATAGACGCCGACAACCGTCCCGCAGCCCTGGTGCAACGCCGCATGGCAGTGTTGCAAGGCTTGCACCGCCCGGGCCTGGGCCTCATCGGCGACGAACCCTTGCTGCTCCAGGGCATGTTGGTAGGCACTCAAGGGTGAATCGAACGACATGGGGCCACGGCCTCCCGGCAAAAGGCCGCAGTATGCCACCGCCCATCGTCTGGCGTATCCGCTGCCGGCCCCGCAAGGCGCCCAAGGGGAATGCGCCAGGTACCTCAGCGGGAAATGTCCATCCGGGCGATCCGCCCCTGGTCATCCAGGCGAAAGACATGGCGCAACGACTGGGGGCCGCCGGGGAAGTCGCCATACAGAAGGCTGTCCAGCAGTATCTTGCCGGTACGCTGCTGGACCGCGACTATCCGCAGGCGGCCAGGGTTGTCCGCCATCCAGCGGGCGATCTCGCCCGGGCCGACCCGATGCTCGCGCTCATCGAAGACCTGGGCCTGGGGAGCGAAGATCGAGGTTATCCGCGAGCAATCACCACTGTGAGTGGCGGCCACGAAGGCCTCGATCGCCGGGGCCAGCGGTCCGCCTCCAGGACGGTGCCGGTGCTCGGATCGGTTGATGACTGACATGACGCAAGCTCCTTGCATGTGGACGAAGCCGGCATGTTAAGAGCTCCCTGCGTCATTTCTTGTCAGGAGTGAAACGCTGGTCTTCATCACCCTGCATGCGCTTGCGCCAGGTCCGTAGCCAGTCGCTGCGCCGGCCTGGGTAGGCCTCGCCCTGCTCCTGCGCGACAGCGACCCGGTCGGTACGGAAGGTCCGGTAGTCCCCGCGCAGTTCGCACCAGGCGACGATCACTCGCGCCTCGTTGAGAAATCCCAGGGCCAGGGGCCAGATCAACCGCTGGCTGGGCGTACGGTTGACGTCGGCGTAGTCGATCAGCAGCTTGGCCTGGTGGCGGATCGCCTGGCGGTACACGTTCAGCGGCACCGGATTGTCGGGGAAGCCATAACCGGCCGGCCCCGGAAGCAGCGTCGGGTTGCGCAAGGCATCCTGGGCCGCCGGCGCCAGCACCGCGGCGATCTTGGCCATGGCATCGGCGGCGGCCTTGCTCAGTTCCTCGTCGCCGCGCTGGTCCACGTAGCGCAGGCCGAGCACCACGGCCTCGGTCTCGTCGGCATTGAGCATCAAGGGTGGCAGGAACAGCCCGCTGCGCAGCACATAACCGACCCCGGCCTCACCGTAGATGGGCGCCCCCAGGGCGGTGAGCTCGGCAATGTCGCGATACAGAGTTCGCTCCGATACCTCCAGCTGCCCCGCCAGGGTCGCAGCGGTGACCGGACGGCTTTTGCCCCGCAGCATCTGCAACAGAGTGAGTAATCGACTGGCTCGCGACACCTTGGCTGGACTCCCGGAAAAAATCCGCCGCAGGATAACAGAGCCTCCTGACAGAAATTGTCAGCAGACATGGGCCGCCGCGCGGCCTCGCATGCTCGGCAGCGGCTACGACAGCCCCGTGTAGCCGCCGAAGGCTGCGCATGCCCGCGCAGCGGGTGAGTCAGCTCAATAGGCCATGGTCCAGCTCAGGGTGTAGGTGCGGCCGCGGCCCTGGTAGTCATAGAGGTACTCGGGCCCATACGTTGGCGAATAGAACAGCTTGGCGCGCTGGCCCCAGACGGTGCTGTACTGCTTGTCCAGCAGGTTCTGGATGCCACCGCTGAAGGTGCCGAAGCCGGTGTCCTGGCTGCCCAGCAGGTCGAAGGTGGTGTAGCCGTCGATGGTGTGGTCGGCATCGTCCTTGAGGGTGAAGGCATGGTTGCCCTGCAGGCGCACGCTTTGGCTATCGCCCTTCCAGCCGATGAAGGCCGTGGATTTGGACAGCGAGGCGTAGCGCGCATCGCGCTTGATCCAGCCGCCGTTCTTGCCCTCCTCCTCGGAGCGCACCAGGTGCAGGGTGCCACCCGCTTCCCAGCCGCTCTCGAAATGCCGGGTCAGGGCGCTTTCGAAGCCGTAGTCGCGGCTCTTCTGGTCCTTGACGTCGATGGTCAGGGTCGCGTTGTCGGTGGTGATGACCTTGTCCGACCAGATGTAGTACAGCGCCGCCTGGGCATCCCACTCGCTATCGGAGAAACGCCAGCCGGTTTCCACCTGGCGACTCTTGACCCCGGCCAGGGGGTTGTCGTCGACGCTCAGCCCCGGCTTGCCGTAGAACTTGGCCGGGTCCGGCAGATCGAAGCCCTCGCCGTAGTTGACCCAGACCTGGTGGCCGTTCTTGAAGTCATAGATGGTGCCCAGGTTGAACAGGTTGACCTGGTAATCGTTGTTGCCCCCCGGCACGTTCTTGAACCGCCCGACATCCACGTCCATCTGCTGGCGCCGATAACCACCGGACACCGTCAGGTTGTCCGTGGCGTGCCAATCCAGCTGGGTATAGGCGGACAGGCCATCGACCCGGTAGCTGGGGTAGCGCGCGGCCTTGCTCTGGGTCACCAGGTCCAGGCCACCACTTTCTGACGACACCCGCTGGTCGAACGTGCTCTGTTCGGCGTTGAAGCGCTCGCGATCCAGGTCCACGCCGTAGGTCAGCTTGACGGTCTCGAACTCCTTGGCGAACAACGCCTTGAGGCTGCTGACCTCGAAGTTCTGCTGCGAGGCGGCGAAGTACACGCCCTTGGAACCGGTCGGCTTGCCGGTGTTGTAGTAGGGAAACGGATAGAAATTGTCGTTTTCCTTGCGGTACGAGGCCTGCAGGTAGAAATCCTGGCCCAGCACATCGGCGTGGTGATAGTTGGCATTGAGCAACAGGCGCCGGGTGCGCGGTTCCAGGTCGGTGGAGTAGCCGCCACGCAACTTGGCGTCTTCCAGGTTCGAGGGCGCCTGGGTCTTGAGGTTGGGAAAGTAGATCCCGGTGCTGCCGTGGTTGCCCGAGTCGTAGTACTGGGCCAACAGGTCCAGGCTCTGCTCCTCGTTGAAGTTCATGGCCAGGCTGCCCATCAGGTCGAGGGTGCGGTTGTACTGCAGGTCGGTCTGGGTGTTGTCGATGAAGATCTGCTTGCCGGCGCCATCGTAGAACGCCTGGTTCTGCTCGCCGGCCACGGCCAGGCGGCCGCTGATGGCTTCGTTGCCGCCGCTGACCGACTGGGCGATACGGGTGGTCAAGTCGTCGCTGTTGTTGAAGCCGCTACTGGCACCGATCTGGGTCTCGAAACGCGCCGGACCCGGCTCGCCTTTCTTGGTGACGATATTGATGATGCCGCCGGTGGCGCCACCGCCATAGATCGCGCTGGCCCCGGACAGCACCTCCACACGTTCGACGTTGAATGGCGAGATGCTGTCGAACTGCCGCGACAAGCCGCGGGAGCTGTTCTGGCTGACCCCGTCGATCATCACCAGGACGTTGCGCCCGCGCATGTTCTGGCCATAGTTGGTACGGCCTTCCGGCGCCAGGTCCAGGCCCGGCACCAGCTTGCCGATGGCTTCCTTGAGGCTGACCCCGGTTTCCAACTGCTCGCGCAACTGGCTCTGCTCCACCACCCAGACGGTGCCGGGGATCTCGCTGATGGCGGTGCTGGTACGCGACGCCACGGTGACCTGGGTCGGCTTGAGATTGAGGCTGCTCGCCGCAGGCTCGGCACGGCGCAGGATGACCGTGCGCCCATCGCTGAACGACCAGCCCATGCCGCTGCCGGCCAGCAAGGCTTGCAGGGCCTGGGCAATGGTGACTTCACCGGCGAGGGCCGGCGCCTGCAGGCCCGCCACATCACTGGTGGTGTACAGCAAGCGCAGGTCGGCCTGGTCGGCGAAACGGGTCAGGGCCTGGTCCAGGGGCTGGGCCGGCAACTGCAATGACACGCGGCGTTCCTGGGCTGCACCGGCCTGGCTGGCCGGCAATGGCTGTTGCGCCTGGGCCAACAATGGGCCCAGGGCCCCGGCAAGCACGGCCTGGGCCAGTAATGTACGGCGCACCAGGTGTTGACCGCGCCCGAGTATCGACAGCTTGAACATAGCTTTCACGTGTTCCTTCCCAGCCCGTTGAAATGACGTCAATGAGAATGATTGCCTTCTCAGTCTCACTACGACGATTGGCCCGAAAGGAACTTGCAGCGCCCACTGCAAAAAAATTTCAGTGCACGAGCGCCAGCCACGGCAAGTAGGTGATCTGCATGGGATAGCGTTGCTGCAAGGTGCGCAGCGCCCCTTGGGGATCATTGAGGTCGAACACCCCGCTGATGGCCAGGTCCGCCAATTGCCGGTCGGCAACCAGGATGCGCCCATGCTGGTAGCGCTCCAGTTCACCGATCACCTCGCCCAGCGACCGGCCATTGAAAATCAACTTGCCGCGCTGCCAGGCGGTGAGGCTGGCGGCGTCCACCTGCTGTTGGGCCAGCAGCGGCTGGCCGGCCTGGTACTGCAGGCGTTGGTCGGCCTGCAACAGCACCGGGGCATGATCGCCGGTGAATTGCACCTGGCCCTCGCGCACCACCACCGTCAGCCGGTCGCCATCGCGGCGCACGCTGAACGCTCCGCTAGCGCCCTGCAAGTGCTGGCCACGAACCTGCACCACGAACGGCCGCTGCCCATCGGCCACTGGCTCGAACAGCGCCTCGCCCTGCTCCAGGATCACCCGCCGCTGCCCCGCCGAGAAAGCCACCGACAAGGCGCTGGCACTGTTGAGGATCACCCGCGAGCCATCGGCCAGGACCAGGCGTTGCTGCTGCCCCACGCCGGTGTGGTAGTCCGAAGTCCAGGCCGGCCATTGCTGCCAGCCGATCACGCTACCCAGGGCCAGCAATAGTGAAGCGGCCAGCGCCGGCCACCAGCGACGGCCCCTGGCCGCCGGACGAGCGGCCTGCGGGTGCTGCCGCGCAGCCCGGGTCTGGCCCAGGTCAGCCCAAAGTCGTTGTGCCTCATCCGCCGCCCGGGCATGGGCCGGGCTGCGCTGGCGCCAGTGTTGAAACGCCATGCGCTGGGCCGCGGTGGCCTGGCCGGAGTGCAGCAGCACCAGCCAGTCGATGGCGGTGTCTTCGAGGTTCTCGGAATCTTCGGTCATGGCGGCATCGGCAAGCAGGTGGGACTCATTCATGGTGCTGTTGCAGCCAGTCACGGCAATGGCGCAGGGCTTGGCCGATGTATTTTGCCACCATGCTTTCGGAAACGCCCAACCGCACGGCGATCTGGGCCTGGGTCAGGCCCTCCAGGCGGTTGAGCAGCAGCGCCTGGCGCGCATTGTCGGACAGCTGTTGCAACGCCTGGTCAAGTACCTCCAGGCGCTCCGTGGCCAGCAGCACCGCCTCGGGTGCCGGGGCCGGATCCACCGCCTCGCCATGCTCGGGGGCCTCACCCAGGTTGGCGGCCAGGCGCTGTTCGCGACGCAGAGTGTCGATGGCCAGGTTGCCGGCCACCCGGAAAATGAAGCCGCGGTCGTTCTGGACCTGCAGCGCCTGCTGCTCGACCTTGAGCAGTTTCAGGTAGGTGTCCTGGGCCACGTCCGCCGCCCGCTGGCGGTCGTTCATGCGCCGGGTGAGAAACTTCAGCAGGTCGTCGTAGTGCTCTTGAAAGCTGCGCAGCAGGCTGGGTATCGGCAGCATCGAGGGGCGGTCCGCAGATCGGGGAGGCGGATTATTCCATAAAGGCAAATGAGAAACAGTATCTTTCGTATCCCTTGGACGTTGGTTTTTTATGCCCGCCTGCCCTTCTGGCAGCCGCCCCTTTCTGGCATCCTGCGCCTCCTTTTTCAGACCGGGTCCGCAATCGCTGCCTACTGGCCGCTATTGGCGCCCCAAGTCCCGTCCACTTTCCGGCGCGTGCCCCGTTGCATCCACGTGCCACTGGCAGGCCTTCCTCAATGAGCGCATCCGAACACTCCCCGCCCCGCTACAAGTCCGACCTGATCTATGGTCTCGACGATCGGCCACACTTCAGCGCGGCGATCTTCGCCGCCCTGCAACACGTGCTGGCCAGCTTCGTCGGCATCATCAGCCCGACCCTGATCTTCGGCGGGGTGCTGGGCCTTGAAAGCGAACTGCCGTACCTGATCAGCATGGCGCTGTTCGTCTCGGGACTGGGCACCTTCGTCCAGGCCCGGCGCCTGGGGCCCATCGGCTCCGGCCTGCTGTGCGTGCAGGGCACCAGTTTCTCGTTCATCAGCGTGCTGCTCAGCGCCGGTTTCATGGTCAAGGGCCGGGGCGGCGACACCAACGAGATCCTCTCGACCATCTTCGGCATCTGCTTCGTCGCCGCCTTCATCGAGATGTTCCTCAGCCAGTTCATCGGCAAGCTGCGCAAGCTGATCACCCCGGTGGTCACCGGCACCATCATCACCCTGATGGGCCTGTCGCTGATCAAGGTGGCAGTCACCGACATGGCTGGCGGCTATGGCGCCAGCGACCTGGGCGCGGCCAGCAACCTGGGCCTCGCGGCGCTGGTGCTGCTGACCATCGTGGTGCTCAATCGCGTCAACAGCCCGATGTTGCGCCTGGGCTCCATCGTCATCGGCCTGACCCTGGGCTTCCTGGTGGCCTGGATGCTCGGCCGGGTGGACATGGCCGCCATGCCCGAAGTGCCCTTGGTGAGTGTGCCGGTGCCGTTCAAGTATGGCTTTTCCTTCGACCTGGTCGCCTTCATCCCCCTGGCAGTGATTTTCCTGATCTCGCCCCTGGAAGCCGCCGGCGACCTCACGGCCAACTCGATGATTTCCCAGCAGCCGGTCAAGGGCCCGCTGTACATCAAGCGCATCAAGTCCGGCCTGCTGGCCGATGGTTTCAACTCGGCGGTGGCGGCGGTGTTCAACAGCCTGCCGATGGTGACCTTCGCCCAGAATAACGGGGTGATCCAGCTCACTGGCGTGGCCAGCCGCTACGTGGCCTATTTCATCGCCGGACTGCTGGTGCTGCTGGGCCTGTTCCCGGTCATCGGCGCGGTGCTGCAACTGATGCCCAAGCCAGTGCTGGGCGGCGCGACCCTGATCATGTTCGGTACCGTGGCGGTGGCCGGGATCAAGATCCTCGCCGAGGCCGGCCTGCACCGGCGCAACGTGCTGATCGTGGCGATTTCCCTGGGCATGGGCCTGGGCGTGGCGGCGGTGCCCGAGGTGCTGCGCGAACTGCCCAAGGCCCTGCACAACATCTTCGAGTCGCCGATCACCGTCGGCGCCTTCTGCGCGATCTTCCTCAACATCTTCCTGCCCGAGGAGTTCCTGGAGCTGGAAGAAGACGAGTTCGATCCTGAAGCCGCGACCCTCAAGGTCATGCAGGACCCGGACCGGGACGCCAAGGCGAACTCTTGAGAAGCAATGGCGTCTATCCTGCGTGCGTCAAGCAAGGCCCCCAGGGGCCTTGTGGCAGGCTCGACAGCAGCGTCGAGCGCAAGCCCCGTAGCGACGCCTTGGTCATTCACGTCCATCGCCAGTAGGTAGCCCATGCGCAAACTCATCGCCCTGTCCCTGGTCCTGCTCAGCCTGGGCGCCTGCGCCCTGTTGCCCCAGCGCGATCCGCTGGCGATCAGCCTGGTCGGCATCGATCCGCTGCCGAGCCAGGAACTGGAGATGCGCTTCGCCATCAAGCTGCGCCTGCAGAATCCCAATGAAACCCCCATCGACTACAACGGCGTGGCCCTGGACCTGGAGGTCAACGGCCGGCCACTGGCGTCCGGGGTCAGCGACCAGCAAGGGCATATCGGCCGCTATGCCGAAGACCTCCTGGTGATCCCGGTAAGCGTCTCGGCCTTCTCCGTGTTGCGCCAGACCCTGGGCCTGGGCCAGGCCCAGAGCCTGGACAACCTGCCCTACGTGCTGCGCGGCAAGCTGGCCGGCGGCTTGTTCGGCACCCAGCGCTTCATCGAACGCGGACAGATCAGCCTGGCCAGCCCCACAGGCAATGGGTAGGCCCAGCTAGAACACCGACCAGCCAATACGCTGGCTGAGCAGCTCCAGGGCGGCCATGCCCGCCAGCGAGTTGCCGGCCGTATTGAGCTCCGGCGACCACACGCACACCGTGAACTGCCCGGGCACCACCGCGACAATCCCGCCGCCTACCCCGCTCTTGCCCGGCAAGCCGACCCGATAGGCAAAGTTGCCGGCCTCGTCGTACAGGCCGCTGGTGGCCATGATCGAGTTGACCTGCTGGGTCTGCCGGCGGCTCAGGATCTGCTCGCCGCTGTGCTTGCAGAAACCGTCATTGGCCAGGAAGCAGAAGGCCCGAGCCAGGTCGACACAGCTCATGCGCAAGGCGCAATGGCTGAAGTAGCTGCGCAGTACCGCCTCCACATCGTTGTGGAAGTTGCCGAAGGATTGCATCAGGTAGGCCATGGCCGCGTTGCGCGCACGGTGCTGGTATTCCGACTCGGCCACCCGACCATCCACCATCACTTGGGGATTGCCGGACAAGCGCCGGACGAAATCGCGCATGGACAAGGCCGGCGCGGCAAAACGCGACTGGTTGATGTCGCAGATCACCAGGGCGCCGGCGTTGATGAAGGGGTTGCGCGGGCGACCCCGCTCGAATTCCAGCTGCACCAGGGAATTGAACGGCTGGCCCGAAGGCTCATGTCCCAGGCGCTGCCAGATCGCTTCGCCGGAGTGGCCGATGGCCTGCACCAAGCTGAAGACCTTGGAAATGCTCTGCACCGAAAATGCCGTATCGGCGTCACCGGCGCAAAACACCTGGCCATCGTTGCCATAGACGGCGATCCCCAGTTGGTTGGCCGGTACGTCCGCCAGGGCTGGAATGTAGCTGGCGACCCGGCCTTGGCCGATCAGGGGGCGAACTTCATCGAGAATCTGGTTCAACAACGCTTGCATGGTCTGGCTCATCGTCACGGGTCCCGATACGGCTGCGGGGCCAAGGTCTGCTAGACGCTCTTCGCGGCCTGCGCAGCACAGTCCGTTGCGCGGACAAATGAAAATGCGATTGATAGTCGATCATTTTCAACAACTAAAACAACGAAACTCCTGATGAAGATCACCATGAAATCAGCATTAACGGCTAGAATCGCCCGCTGCTGCGCGACTAATACTGTCATATTCAACTTTAGTCGTAGCACAGCAAATCGTTCCGTGCATCGTCGTTTTTTCGCTGTACCGTCGCGGCGATGCTTTCGCCATGACGGCATTTGCTCACCGGAGTCATGCACCCTTGAGAACCTGGCATACGATCGTCGGCGTCCTGCTGATCACCACTTTTACCCTGCTAATGGAAATCCCCAGCCAGACCTGGCTGACGTCCGCCACGCTGAGCCTGGTATTGGGCAGCGCCGCCCTGGCCTACATGGCCCTGTCGTGCCTGCTGTCGAGCCGCTGGCGTTGGGTCGAGCGGCTGTTCGGCGGCCTGGATCGGGTGTACGAGACCCACAAATGGCTGGGCATCTGGGCCCTGGCGTTCGCCAGTTATCACCTGGTGTTCAAGGCCAACCTGGACGAATGGAGCAGCGTGCCGATCCTCGAGCTGTCCAAGTACTGGACGCGCATGGTGCGCCAGTTGAGCTATGTGGCCCTGGGGCTGATCGTCCTCCTGGCCCTGAACCGCAACATTCCCTACAGCCAATGGCGCTGGTGGCACAAGCTGTCCGGGCCGCTGTTCCTGGTGGTGATCCTGCACTGGCTGAGCTTCAAGTCGCCGATCGCCCTGGACAACCCGTCAGGCATCTGGCTCGGCTTGTTGTGCCTGCTCGGCGTCCTGGGGGCGCTGTACAAGCTGCTGCTCTACCCATTCCTGGCCAAGGCCGGTGAATACCAGGTGACCTCCGTGCGCCTCGAGCGTAACTCGTTGCATCTGGAGCTGATTCCCCAGGGTCGCGGTTTTCCCTTCAAGGCCGGACAGTTCGCCTTCCTGGCGATGCAGGAAAAGGGCCTGCGCGAACCTCACCCCTTCACCATCGCCAGTGCCCAGGCCCACGACGGGCGCATCGAGTTCGTGATCCGCGCCCTGGGCGACTACACCCAGCGGCTGCACAAGCAGGTCAAGGTCGGCATGCTGGCCGATATCTATGCCCCTTACGGCCGCTTCAAGCGTCCGCCACAGGCCGCCCGGGAAATCTGGATCGGCGGTGGCGTCGGCATCTCGCCGTTCATTGCCTGGTTGCAAGACCAGGCCGCCAGCCGGCTCGACCAGGCGACCCTGGTGTACTGCTACAACCCGTCCCGGGCCTTTCCCAGCGTCGACGCCCTGCAAGGCATGGCCCAGGCTCGCGGTGTCGGTTTCGTCGCCAACAGCGGCGGTGTCGAGCCCCTGGCCCAGACCCTCAAGCGCGCGGCGGCGGAAACCGACCCGGGGCAGATCCAGATCAGTTTCTGCGGGCCCAAGGGCTTGTTGGGGCGGGTCCGTGAGCTGATGCACGAATGCCGGATTCCCGAGGCCAACTTGCACTACGAGTTCTTCGAGTTCCGCTGATCAGCCGCGCTGGCGCGGCTCATGCAGCGCCACTCGCACCACCAGGGCCGACAGCAAGGTGATGCCCACCAGCACCTGCAACAGCTGGTTGAAGGCCACGGTATACAAGGCGAGCAAGCGTTCACGGGCAACCTCCGGCAAGGCGGCCGCACTGGCCGCCCAGTCGCCCCCGGCCAGCTGCCGGGCCGCCAGCAGCGCGGTATCGCCCCGGACCTGCAACTGGCCCAGGGCGTGTTGCAACAGGCCGGCCAGCAAAGCCACCACCAGGGCCAGGGCAATGCCCTCGCCCGCCACCCGAGTGGTGCTGAAGATGCCGCTGGCCATGCCCGCCCGCTCCTTGGGCACCACGCTCACCGACAGCCCATCCATCAAGCCCCAGGGCAACCCGGTGCCCAGGCCGATCACCAGCAACGGCCAGGCACGCTCCATGGGCGCCTGTCCTACGCTGCCGCAACTGAGCCAGAACAGCCCGCCAGCAGCCACCACCAGGCCCAGGCTCGCCAGCTTGCCGGCGCTGAACCAACGGTTCAGCCAGCCAGCGGCGAAGGGCACCACCAGCATCGGCGCGGACAGGGCGATCATCAGCAACCCGGCCTCTATCTCGCTGTAGCCTTCCACGCCGATGAAGCGGATCGGCAGCAAGATCAGCAGCACCACGTAGCAGTAGCAGGTAGCGATGGGCAGTACCTGGACCCCGACGAAACGCGGGTAGCGAAACAGCGACAGGTCGAGCATCGGCCGCGCCGCCCGACGCTCCACGGCCACGAACAGCCATAGCACCAGCCCCGCCCCCGCGAGCAACGCCAGGACCAGCGGGCTGTCCCACCCGCTTTGTGGGGCTTGCAGGATGCCCCAGGTCAGCAGCACCAGGGCCAGGGTGAAGCTCAAGGTGCCGGGCCAGTCCACGCCCCGGGCCTCGGGATCGCGGGACTCGACCATGCGTGGTACGCCAAAACCCAGGGACAAGGCCCCGATCAGGGCGCCGGAGACGAAGATCCCGCGCCAGCCGGCATGCTCGATCAGCACCCCGGCTAGGATCGGCCCGAAAGCCAGGCCGACCCCGAAGGTGGTGCCCAGCAAACTGAAGGCCCGGGTCCGGCCCGGCCCATCGAACGCCTGGGCCAGGGCCGCCGAACCACCGGCCAGGGCAGCCGCGCCAGCCAGCCCCTGCACGGCGCGCAGCAGGTTGAGCCATAACAACGACGGGGCGAACACCAGGGCCAGGGAAGCCAGGGCGAACAAGGCCACGCCAAGGCTGAACAGGCGCTTGCGGCCGAATTCGTCGGCCAGGGTGCCGGCAGCCATCAGCACGCTGCCAAAGCTGAGCATGAAGGCGTTGGTGGTCCAGCTCAGTTCCAGCGGACTACCCCCCAGTTCACGGCCGATGGCCGGGGTCGCCACCGCCACCCCGACAAAGGTCAAGGGCAGCATCAAGGCCGCCAGGCAGACTGCGGCCAATACGCCTTGGGCTGCGCGTTCGCCGCTGCGGGTTGGCGAGCCCAGGGTCAATTCAAGTTCAGGATTCACGGACACCTCTACCTCCTGGCAACCAGGGTCAGCTAAAAAATTCATGGTAGGCGCGCCGCAATAAGCAAAAAACAGGGCAGTATTCCGGTCTTTACGGACAAAAAGGCTCTAATCGAGGTCGCCATGGACAACCTGAACGGCTTGCAAGTGTTTGTCTGCGTAGTGCAGAGCGGCAGTCTGGTAGCCGCCGGCGAACGCCTGGGGCTATCCGCGTCGGCGGTGGGCAAGGCCCTGGCCCGCCTGGAACAACGGCTCGGTGTGCGCCTGCTGAACCGCAGCACCCGGCGGATCAGCCTGACCGATGAAGGCACGCTGTTCTACGAACGCGGCCAGCGCATCGTCGATGAGGTGCAGGAAGCCGAAGCCGAGCTGGCGCGGATCAGCGACAAACCCCGGGGGCGGCTGCGGGTCAGCCTGCCGGCGATCGGCTATCGCATGCTGCTGCCGATCCTCCCGGAGTTCTCCGCGCGCTACCCGGACATCGAACTGGACCTGGATTTCAACGACCGGATGGTCGACGTGATCGCCGAAGGCCTCGACGCAGTGATCCGCAGTGGCGAGTTGGCGGATTCGCAATTGCGCTCGCGTAGCCTCGGACCGTTCGGTTTCGTGCTGGTTGG
The DNA here is from genome assembly GCF_046230915.1 of Pseudomonas sp. KCJK8993. Classification (NCBI taxonomy): domain Bacteria; kingdom Pseudomonadati; phylum Pseudomonadota; class Gammaproteobacteria; order Pseudomonadales; family Pseudomonadaceae; genus Pseudomonas; species Pseudomonas sp. KCJK8993. The sequence goes on along the minus strand of NZ_JBJJLO010000008.1, from coordinate 14,751 downwards.
CGCCCCGGGCTACTTCGTGCAACGCGGCATGCCGCAGGCCCCACAGGACCTGGAGCAGCATGCCTGCCTGCGCTACAGGTTCCCCGCCGGCACCCAGATACAGGCCTGGCGCCTGCGCCTGCCCGAAGGCGCGCCGCCATTGGCGCTGGGCAAGGCCCTGACCAGCAACAACCTCGAAGCGCTGATCCACGCCGCGACCCAGGGCCTGGGCATCGCCTACGTACCGGAGTTCGTGGTCGCCGGGGCCCTGGCCGACGGCAGCCTGGTCTCGGTACTGGACGACTACCAAGACGAGCGCGGCAAGTTCTCGATCCTCTGGCCTGGCAGTCGACAGCTGCTGCCAAAATTGCGAGTCTTCGTCGACTTCCTCAGCGAACACCTGGTGCTCGGCAAACCCCACAAGGAGCCATGACCATGACCGGCCACGTACCGCCGCTCACCACCCCGCGCCTGCTGCTGCGCCCGCTGGAACTGGCGGACGCCGGTGCCATCCAGAACCTGTTCCCGCAGTGGGAAGTGGTGCGCTACCTCAACGCCAACGTGCCCTGGCCCTACCCGGCCGATGGCGCCCTGAGCTTTGTCCGTGACCTGGCCTTGCCGGCCATGGCCCGCGGCGAGGAATGGCACTGGACCATTCGCCTGCGCGAAGAGCCAGGGCAAATGATCGGCAGCATCAGCCTGATGCGCGAGCCCGATAACAACCGTGGTTTCTGGCTGGCTCCGCAGTGGCAGGGCCACGGCTACATGAGCGAGGCCTGCCAGGCGGTGGACCACTACTGGTTCGAAGTCCTGGAACAGCCGCTGATGCGGGTGCCCAAGGCCGCCCCCAACCAGGGGTCGCGGCGGATTTCCGAGCGCGGCGGGATGCGCCTGGTGCGTTCCGAGGCCGGGGAGTTCGTCAGCGGCCGTTTTGCCCTGGACATCTGGGAAATCACCCGCGAAGAGTGGCGCCGCCTCGGCCCGCAAGCACCTGTCAGGTAAAGCGCACGCCAGGACGCGGGCGCTGGTCCACCGTCAGTTCGAACACGTCCGGGCGCGCATAGTGACCCACCACATCGTAGTCATAGCGGGCCTTCACCAGGTCGTCGGTATCGATCTGCGCGCAGATCAACCCGGCACGTCCCACCAGCGGGCCGGCCAGTACATCGCCCATGGGGCCGACGATGACACTGCCACCGGCGATCAGCGGCCGTTGCGCCGGCCAGTTGGCGACCTGCAGGCCCAACGCCTCGGGCGAAGCCTGCACCTGGCAGGCGCTGACCACGAAACACCGACCTTCGTGGGCCACATGACGCATGCTCACCTGCCACATTTCGCGCTCATCCACCGTCGGTGCGCACCAGACCTCGATGCCCTGGGCATACATGGCGGTACGTAGCAGCGGCATCATGTTTTCCCAGCAGATCACCGCGCCGACCCGTCCGACCTGGGTGTCCAGCACCGGCAAGGTGGAACCGTCGCCCTTGCCCCAGATCAGCCGCTCGGTGCCGGTGGGCATCAATTTGCGGTGCTTGCCCACCAGGCCCTGCTGTGGGTCGAAATACAGCGCGGTGCAATACAGGCTGCTGCCGCTGCGCTCGATCACCCCCAGCACCAGGTTGGCCCCAGTACGGGCCGATAGCCCGGCCAGGGCCTCGGTCTCCATCCCGGGTACATCGATGGCGTTGGCGAAGTAGCGGGCGAAGGCCTCACGCCCCTCGGGCAGGCGGTAGCCCAGCTGGGTGCCGAAGCCCTCGCCCTTGGGATACCCCCCGAGCAGGGCTTCGGGCATCACCACCAGCTGGGCGCCGGCTTCGATGATGGCGTCCTCGTAGGGCAGGATCTGTTCCAGGGTTTCGGCCTTGCCGCCTGGCAAGGCACCGATTTGCAGGGCAGCGACTATGGATCTGGGCATGGGATGACTCCTTCGGCGATCGAGTGTTGTGCATTCTCCTGCCGCCGTTGATCATCGATAAACCCCAACTCAGTGCTTAATGATATGAACCAGATGAATATCGCCGACATCGATCTCAACTTGCTCAAGGCCTTCGAAGCGCTGCATGACGAATCCAGCGCCAGCCGCGCCGCCCTGCGCCTGGGGGTTACCCAATCGGCCATGAGCGCGGCCCTGCGGCGGCTGCGCGAGTTGTATGGCGACCAGCTGTTCGTGCGTACCGGGCGCGGCCTGGCCCCGACGCTCAAGGCCAACCAGTTGAAGCCGGTGGTCAGCGAGGCCTTGAACAAGTGCCGGCAGAGCCTGGCCATGGTCGCGCCAGACAGCGCCGACTATCAGGGCCGGGCGGTCACCGTGGGGTTGTCGGATGATTTCGAGATCGCCTATGGCCGGCAATTGATCGAGGCCGTGGCCCGGCGGGCGCCCAAGCTGCGGCTGATCTTTCGCCAGACCCACAGCCAGATCGTCGCCGAAGCGCTATTGCAGCGCAGCGTCGACCTGGCCATCAGCGCCGGCGGGTTCGCCCAGCGCATGCTCAGCCGCCAGGTACTGGGGGAAGGTGACTATTTGTGCCTGGCCGATCCGGCGAGCCTGGCTCCCGGGCAACAACGGATCGATATCCAGGAGTTCGTCGAACGCGAACACCTGCTGGTGTCCTCGCAAGGGTTCATCGGCATCACCGACGAGGGGCTGGCGAACCTGGGCTTGAGCCGCCAGGTATGCGCCTCGACTACGCATTTCGCCGCGCTGGCGTTCCTGCTCAAGGGCAGCCAGGCGGTGGCTACCATCCCGGCCCATGCCGCCCGGCGCATCGCCGAGTTCACCGGCTTGCAGTTGCTGCCCTGCCCCCTGGCATTGCCACGCTATCCCATCGAGCTGGGCTGGCGCACCACGCCACAGATCGACCCGTTGCTGGTTAAAGTCCGCGAAGCGATCGTCGAGAGTTTTGCCGTTACCTGTTCGCCGCCATCAGGCGATTGACTTCACTGCGCACCATATTGGAGTACTCCGGTGGCGACATGCCGTCGAGCTCGGCGCGGACCCATTCGGCCCACTTGCCCTTGCGCTTGCCGCGCTCGCCGAACAGGCGTGCGGCCTCGCTCTTGGCCTTGCCCAGGTTGCTCTGCCACAGCTCGAACAGGCGGGACTTCTCGTCCTCGATGGCGGCGCGCTCGGCCAGGGTCTTGTTAGCCAGGTTGAAGCTCATGGGAAATTCCTGCTGCGTAAAATAGGCGACATCTTACACTGTAGGGGCTGGCAGGTTTTACCTGCGAAGGCCGTCGGGCGGTAAAACAGCTGCAACTTTTGCCCCGGCGCCGTACTCCATTGTTCGCCAGCCCAGTCGCCTGCCACCACAAGGGGCGAGCGACAAAGAAGCACAGGCGCTCTTCGAGGGCGCCCATGGCACACTGCACTACCAGGCCACATCGACAAGGAACCACTTCATGGCTCGTAAAACCGCCGCGCAAGCGGACAACGATCAAATCAAGGACCAGGCATTCAGCGAGCTGCAGGCGCTGATCGAAGAATCGGAAAAACTGCTCAAGGGCAGCGCCGCCCTGGTAGGCGAAGAAGGCGAAAGCCTGCGCCGCCAGGTGAGCCAGAAGCTCAAGCAGGCATTGAATTCGGTGAGCAACGTGCGCGAGCGCAGCAAGCCGGTGGTCGATGCCACCGAGCAGTACATCGGCGGCCACCCATGGCAGACCGTGGCCATCTCCGCCGGCGTCGGCCTGGTAGTCGGCCTGTTGCTCGGCCGGCGCTCCTGAGTGCCCCCTCTAGGCCAGGCTCCGGCTGCCTGGCCTTGACCGCCCCCGTTTCATTCCTTGCGCGCCAGCTCCCGTAGCTGTTCCAGCTGCTGGCAGGCGATGGCGATACCCTGTTCCCGGGACCGCTCGCGTTGCCAGTGACGACGATCCCCTGGCAGGCGCTTGAGACCCACCGCGTGCATTTGCCGCACCAGCTCCTGGCTACGTTCGGCAAAACCTTGCCCGGCGCCCTTGCCCGGATCGATGACGATCAACAACTGGCCGGTGCGGGGAGTCTTGGCTCCCGGATGGTTGGACCAATCGAACTCGAACGAGAAGTTGCCACCGGTCAGCCCGGCACAGAGCAGTTCGACCATCATCGACAGCGCCGAGCCCTTATGGCCGCCAAAAGGCAGCAAGGCCCCACCCTCGAGGATCGCCCTGGGATCCTGGGTCGGCTGCCCCAGGCTGTCGACGCCGACCCCCGGCGGCAGGCGCTCGCCCTTGGCTGCGGCGATCTGTACGTCGCCATGGGCGATGGTGCTGGTGGCCAGGTCGAAGACGATGGGGTGCCCCTGGGCCTGGGGCGCGGCGAAAGCGATCGGATTGGTGCCGAACAGTGGCCTGTCGGCGCCATGGGGCACCACGCAGGTCATGCTGTTGACCACGCTCAGGGCCACTAGCCCTTCTTCGGCAAAGGGCTCGACATCCGGCCAGAGCGCCGCGAAATGATGGGAATTACGAATCGCCAGTAACGCGACTCCGGCGTGCCGGGCCTTGTCCACCAACAGCGCCCGGCCGGCGGCCAGGGCCGGCTGGGCGAAACCGTTGGCGGCATCGACCCGGACGAACGCCGGGGCCACGTCTTCCACCACCGGCACGGCCTTGCCATCGACCCAGCCGCTGTCCAGGGTCGAGAGATAGCCGGGAATACGGAACACGCCATGGCTCTGGGCGCCATCGCACTCGGCCAGGGCGCAGTTTTCTGCCAGGCTGCGGGCCACTTCGGCACTGCATCCATGACGCAGGAAAATGGTCTCCAACAACTCCACCAGGGCTGGCAGGGACAGGTATTCGCGAGGGGGCTCGGCAACCAGGGACGATGCAGACATCTGAAGCTCCAGTGTAGTTATTGGAGGGGGCTACAGCGCATGACCTGGAGATTAAACAACGGCGCAGCCCGGGCCTGTCAACCGCGAGCACAGACGCTTTGTGCGCCCGCCCACGAATCAGCGCGGCCCCGCCAGCGGCGCCAAGCAAGCAGGGGAGGCAAGTTGCCTCCCGAGCCGGTCGTCAGTCCTTCTGGTCGCGCAGGATGTTGCCGGAGGTGCCGTCGATGCGGAACTCGTAGACGCTGCCATCGGACTTGCGACCCTCGCCTTCCCAGTAACCGTCGTTGTCCGCCTCGATCTTGTAGATGGCCACGTAGCCAGCCTTGGTCTTCGCCGTTTCAATGGCTTTCTCGATCGTGATCCAGCCTGCCTGCGGATGATCGGCCAGCGCGGCAGAGGCGCCGAACAGGGTGGCGCAGGCAAACAGTGCGGCAAAAGTGTGCTTCAGCATGTTCCATCTCCATTTGTAGAAACTTTCGATACACAACGTGTTTTTAGGGTGCGATGGATGAAAATAAGTTCACTTTGATGCTCAATCGCCATGACGACTGTTCTACAAGGCTTGCCCTGGAGGGTAGAATGCGCGAAATCAGGAAGAGTCAATGAGCGAACAGATCCTCTCGGAAGCCGAATACGACGCCATCACCCAAGCTGCCGCCCAATGGTGCATGCGCCTGCATGAACCGGACTGCAGCGATGCCGAGCGTCTGGCTTTCCAGCGATGGCATGACGCCGACCCCTTGCATGCCCTCGAATACCAGGCCATGCGCGAAATCTGGGAGGTGGCCGACCAGTTGCCGACCACCACCCTCGCACCAGCCCCATTCCAAGGTACCCGGCGGGCCTGGCAACGTTACGGCGTAGCGGCGGCCATTGCCCTGTGCGCCCTGCCCCTGGCCGCCTACAGCGGCTGGGAGCTGGGCTGGCTACCGTCATCCTATGAGCGCTTCGAAGCTGGCGACAGCCTGCGCAGCGTGACCCTGGCCGATGGCAGCGAGGTGGAACTGAACTTGGGCAGCAGCCTGGTCTACAGCAACTACAAGGACCAGCGCCGGGTAACCCTGAAAAAGGGTGAGGCCTTCTTCAAGGTCAGCCATGACAGCCACCATCCCTTCGTGGTCAAGGCCGCCAATGGCCAGGTCAAGGTCACGGGCACTCAGTTCAACGTGTGGATGTACGAGGACCAGGTTCGGGTCACCCTGCTCCAGGGATCGGTCCTGGTGAGTAGCAACACCGCCCTGCCCGGCGAGGGTTTCCGTCTGGAGCCAGGCATGCAGGCGCGCTACAAGGGTGGCGACTACGAACCGCGGATCAGCCAGACCCACAGCAACGACAGTTCCCTGGCCTGGCGCAACGGTAAGCTGGTACTGGACAACCTGCCCCTCAACGAAGCCCTGCCGCTGATCAATCGCTACCTGGAAATGCCCGCGCAGGTGGCCGACAGCCGCACCGGCCAGATCCGCGTCGGCGGCATCTACGACACGCGCGAGATCAAGAGCCTGCTGACCTCGCTGCCCAAGGTCCTGCCGGTGTACCTGACCCGCAACCGTGACGGCAATCCAGTGATCAACTCGCTGCCGCAGTCCCCGCCAAAAAGCTGAAGGCCGCGCCGTTGCCGGCGCGGCCTTCAGCTTTTCCCCACGCTTGAACTCAGCGGTGGACCAATGCCGCCGGCTCCTTGCGCGCTTGCTCGATCACCTGCACCTGGTACTGCCCATCGGCGCGGATCTGCGCTTCGGTAAAGGGCAATTCACTCCACTGATTGCGGGAGAAGGCCTCGGTCTGGTCGCGAAAATGCTTCGAGGCCGGATCGCTGGACAGGGAAAATGCCAACAGCCCCCGGGCCCGTGGCCCCTGCTCATCGAAACTGACGACGTTCAAATAACTGGTGCCGCTGACCACCTCGCGCTTGCCAGCGGCACTGGGCACGCTTTGCATGGCATTGTAGATCCCCAGGCTCTCCGGCCCACCGGGCACCGGGGTCGGCTGGCCGCCCTGGCTGACCTGCTGGATATCGCCCCAGCGGACATCAGCAGCCAGCCCGGATTCCTGTACCTGCTGCGCCGAGGCCAGCATCGCCTTGCGCAAGGCCTGGGCCACCGCCGGGCGACCAATGGCCAGCCCGCGCGGGGTGTGCAGTGGGTCCTGGGAATCGAACGCCACGCGCCAGGCATCGGGCTCTTGCAACAGGGCCTGCATGATGCCCTGGAAATGCACGAACCCCAGGCCCGCCTGGAGGCCCGCGCTGCGATCCCAGGTCTTCAAGCTCCGGCACAGCGCATCCAGGCGCTGGGCATCCGCCCCCAACTCCTGCGCGCAGAACTGCAACAGATCCGGCATGACCTGGCCCGCCAGGTACACCTGGTCGTCGCTGACCAGATGCTGCAAGTCGCTGGGCCGAGCCTGGTGCAGTCGACTCAGGCGATCCAGGGCAAAGCGCGCGCGCATTTTCAGAGGCACATCCTGCTGGCTGATGACCGGCGAAAAGCCCTCCAGCGGCTTGGCCGGGTTGACCATCCAGGCCGAGTCGTTGGAGTGCTGCAGATAATCGTTGCGTGCCAGTTGCGGCAATTGGCCGGCGGCGAAGATACCCGGCTGGGCCGCCGCCGGATCGATGTCCCAGGCGCAAGCCCGGCGCGAGCCGTCGAGGACGATGAGTTGGGTAGCGGCCCGTGGATCGCTGCATTGCGCCAGCTTGGCCTGGGTAACGTTGGGCACCACCGACTGGTTCATGTACAACGCCCGGCCCTGGTCATCCACCGCCAAGGTATTGACCCAGGGAATGCCCTGCCAGCGGTGCACGCTGTCCTGAAGAGCTACGACGCTGGAGGCCTGGTTCATCGCCGCCCACTGGGCCAGCACCCGGGTATTTTCCAGGTTGGCGTCGCGCAGGCTGTAGGCATGCTGGCGGTCCCAGTCCAGCTCGCCCGGCCACTGCACCACCGGGCCGAAGACCGAGCGGTACAGAGTGCGCGAGTGTTCCTGCAACTGACCGTCCGCGCCCTTGCCCTGCACCGTCACCACCTGCCGTTCCAGGGGCAGCGAACGACCGTCGAGCAGGTAACGGGTCGGGTCCTTCGGGTCCAGCTTCAGGCGATACAGGGTGAAGTGCTTGGAGGTATCGACCGTGTGGGTCCAGGCCAGGTGCTGGTTGAAGCCGATATTGATCAGCGGCAGGCCGGGCAAGGCCGCGCCCATCACATCCAGCTGACCGGGAATGGTCAGGTGCATCTGGTAGAAGCGCATGCCGCCAACCCAGGGGAAGTGCGGGTTGGCCAGCAACATGCCACGGCCGTTGAACGAACGCTCGCTGCCGATCGCCACCGCATTGCTGCCCCGGTCCAGGGCAAAGCGTTGCTGGCGCGCGACCGCCAGCTGCCAGGCCTGCGCCGACAGCCCGGCCTGCGCCAGGCTCCCCGGCGGCGTAGCGCCAGCCAGGGCCTCGGCGAACTGACCGGCCCCACCCTCCACCAGCAGGCGTCGGGTCAGCTTTACCAGGTCCGCCGGGGTCAACGGGCGTACCCACTCGCCCTTGCATTGTTCGGGCAGCCCCTGGGGACGGCGCTCCGCCAACTGGCGGTTGTAGCCCTCGACATAACCCTGCATGCGCTCGCGCATCGCCACGGGTTGCGCCTGCCAGAATGCCTCCACCGCCTGGGGGGTGTTCAACCAACTGAAAAACACGTCGCTACTCAGGTTGTCCCGCTGCTCCAGGGTCTGGCCCCCGGGACCGAAGTAGCGCGAACGCTGGCCGTTGACGGTCAGTACTTCATTGGCCAGCAGGCACAGGTTGTCCTGGGCGTAGGCATAACCAATGCCATAGCCCAGGCCTCGCTCATCGGTTGCGCGGATATGCGGTACGCCGAAGCTGGTGCGGCGAATTTCGGCGCGGGTCTGCTCCGCCTGGGCGCCGCAGCTGATACTCAGAAACAGGGCTGCAAGGCAAACGTTCGATAACTGCCTGGAAATGATCACGCCGACTCCTGATACGAAAACACAGAACCAGGACTGGAGAGCTGCAAGGAATTGGCAAGATCGCCAGCCTGGGTGTCCGGCCGCGCACGAGTGAACCGGCGCTTGCCTGCCCATACAGACGAAATCGATGAAATAAAATTAACCGGCGCGTAGCCCGCCAGCTGGAACCATCACATGTCAGCGACTTGATACCGACAAATTTTCTACATCCTGAGACTCATGATTTGCCGTGCTCGTTCGTCTAGTCACTAGAGCACCCATCATTCTTTTCCTGGTCAGGCTCTGATTAAGGAGTTTCTGCATGTACAACCAGCCACTGCCAACGGACGGCAATATCGTGAACAGCACGCCCTCCCTCAACGCCGGCGCCGGTGTCTTCGGCAAGCAAGTCGAACGCAACAGCAACGACCGGATCAAGCAGATGCTCAAGAGCTTCGGCCTGCGTACCAGCCTGATTCGCCTGAAGGTCATCGACGCCCTGCTGGTCGCGGCCCAGAGCGGCCGCCCCCTGGGAGTACGAGGCATCCACAGCCAACTGCTGGAGCTGGACACCCCATTGTCGTTCCTCAGCGTGCGCGAAGTGTTGAAGCGCTTGTGCAGCGAAGGGGTCATCACCCTCAACGCAGACAAGAGCTACAGCCTGCATCAACAGGCTGCAGCGGTGCTGGACGGCCTGGCCTGAAGCCGCCCACGGGCTCAGGGCTTGACCTTGCGCCGCATCACGCCGTTGAGCACCACGACGATGACCGCCACGGCGATGGCGATGTACTGGAAGGTCTTTTCATCGATGACACCGCTGTTCTGCAGGTAGGAAAGGCCAAGCATGATTCCCAGGACCGCCAGGGAAATCAGAATCGAATATTTCAAACGTTGTGACTGAGTCATTGCGGGAATCCTGAAGCTGAAATTGTATCCGCCGTGTATCGAGGCCGATGCCAAGCACATACCCGGATTCGGGGATGCGCGGGTCGAATCGGGGTCATATGGTACAGGCGCAAAGGAGTTTTTTCTTCGTTGTCGCCCTGCCGTGTTCCCCAAGTCCTTGAGGATTGATAAATGTTCCGTCGAATCACGTTGTTGATTCCCCTGCTGGCCATGCTGACCCTGTCAGGCTGTATCATCATGCCCCACGATGGCTGGCATCACCGCTACCATGACAGCGGCCCGGGCTACTACTACCACCGTTGAGCGACTGCCAGCATTGAACCATCCGGCCAGTCCACCGGCCTTCACGCACCACCCCACCACCCACGCCCGCCCTGCCGCGGGCGTTTTGTTGTCCGGGCCGACCTCAATTGCGACCCCGGATGAGTTCGTCCGGCCGGGCGAACAGTTCCACCAGCCAATCGATGAACACTCGAACACGAGTCGAAAGGTGGCGCTGGGGTGGATACAGCGCCGTCAGAGGCATGGGCGGCGGTGCATGAGCCGCCAGTACCTCCTGCAGGAGACCGGCCCGCAATTGCCGGGCGGCATGGTAGTACGGGGTCTGGACCAAGCCGTAGCCCGCCTCGCAGGCCGCCAGGTAGCCTTCGGCACTGTTGACGGCGACCTGCTTGGGCAAAGTGATCTCATGCAGTTGCCCGTCAACCAGGAACTCCAGGCCATAGCGCTTGCCGGAGACGGCAGAGAAGTACTCCACCATCCGATGCCCCTGCAACTGCGCCACGGAGGTCGGAACACCGTGCTCACGCAAATAGCCGGGGCTGGCGCAAGTCACCTGGGTCAGCCATGCCAGGGGGCGGGCCACCAGGCTCTCGTCCAGTAGCGGACCGCCACGCAAGGCACAGTCCACGCCCTCGCGAATCAGGTCCACCGGGCGGTCGTTGAGACCGATCTCCAGCTCGAGCAATGGATAACGCGCGCAGAACTCCGGCAATGCCGGCATCACGATCAGATGGCCGATACCGGCCGGCATGTCGATGCGCAAGATGCCCCGGGGATTGTGCCGTCCCTGGGAAAAGGCCGCCTCGGCCTCCTCCAGATCTGCCAGCAGGCGTATACAACGCTGGTAATAAGCAGCTCCGTCCAGGGTCGGGCTGACCTGGCGGGTGGTGCGGTGCAGCAACTGCACCCCCAGATGCGCCTCCAGTTGCTTGATCAGGATGGTCACCGAAGCCCTGGGCAATTGCAGGCTATCGGCCGCCCGGGCAAAACCGCCAAGCTCGACGATCCGGGTGAACACGCGCATCGCGTTGAAACGATCCATGGAAAGCGCCCTTGATTATTTGGAAAATCTTAATAGTGATAGCGTCTTTAGCCGGTTTATCGGTGTTTTGTCGAGCAGCACAATGAGCGCCTCACCACCTCTGGAGTAGCCAGCGATGCACACTCGACAACTGGGCCAGCACGGTCCACAGGTTTCCGCCATTGGCCTGGGCTGCATGGGCATGAGCGACTTCTACACCACCGGCAGCGATTCCCGGGAATCCATCGCCACCCTGCACCGGGCACTGGACTTGGGCGTGACCCTGCTGGATACCGCCGACATGTACGGTCCCCACAGCAACGAAGCACTGATCGGCCAGGCCATCCGTGGCAAGCGCGAACAGCTGGTGCTGGCCAGTAAGTTCGGCATTGTCCGCGACCCCGCCAATGCCTCGGCCCGTGGCGTCGATGGTCGTCCGGAGTATGTGCACGCCGCTATCGATGGCAGCCTGCGACGCTTGGGCGTGGATACCCTGGACCTCTATTACCAGCACCGGGTCGACCCAGAGGTGCCCATCGAGGAAACCGTCGGCGCCATGGCCGAATTGGTCAAGGCCGGCAAGGTGCGCTACCTGGGCTTGAGCGAAGCCTCGGCGGCGACCCTGGAGCGGGCGCACAAGGTCCACCCCATCAGCGCCTTGCAAAGCGAATACTCATTGTGGAGCCGCGACCCCGAGGAAAACGGCTGCCTTGCCACCTGCCAGCGCCTGGGCATCGCTTTTGTTCCCTACAGCCCGCTGGGCCGGGGTTTTCTCACCGGCGCCCTGAAGAGCCCGGACGACTTCGCGGCCGATGACTACCGGCGTTTCAACCCGCGCTTTCAAGGAGAGAACTTCCAGCACAACCTGCGCCTGGTGGAACAGGTGCAACAGCTGGCAATACAGAAGGAGGTCAGCGCTGGGCAACTGGCCCTGGCCTGGGTCCTGGCCCAGGGCGAATACCTGATACCCATCCCCGGCACCAAGCAACGGCGTTATCTGGAGGAGAACGTAGCGGCCCTGGACGTGCGCCTGAGCGCCGATGACCTGGCGTCGCTGGACCGCATTTTCAGCCCCCATGCCACCGCCGGCACTCGCTACAGCGAAGAGGTGCTGGCCCTGCTGGATCGCTGAAACGACAAGGCCGGGGTCGCTGGAAAGCGCCCCGGCCCTGGCTCGAAGCCTGGATCAAGCCTTGGCGACGGTGTTCTTGTCGGTCACCGTGGTGCCGTTGCCCTTGCCGTAGCTTTGCAGGCTCTGCAGGACGTAGATGGCTTTCTTGTATTCGGGAATCAGGTAGTTGGCGTACTTGTTGCCCTTGAGGTTGTTGTTCTGGATATCGTCGATCTTCATCGCGAAGTATTCCAGCGCGTTGAAAGGCTCCTCGGGGTTTTTCGGAATGCCGAAACGGTCGAACTTGTCACCGGCATTGAGCAGGTTCAGCGCAGTGACATCGGAGATCAAGCCGTTGTTCTTGAGGAAAGTGCTCATGCCACCCAAGGACTTGATGGTGACATTCGTCGGATCGAAGCCCTTGATCTGCTTGTGCAACTTCAACTGATCCATTTTGCGCACGTCGAGCACGGCGGCGTTCTGCCCCACCATGGTCAGGATCTGGCGCACCTTGGCGCTCTGCGGGGCCTTCTTGACGTCGCCGCCTCCCTGCAACAGGCCTGCCATGCTGCTGCCGCCAACGTATCCGATTGCCATACTGCAACTCCTGTAGTCCGGCTTGTCGATTCCCCTGTCCTGCTCCATAGGAGCTTCGCAAAGCTCCGGGCAGACCTCTGAAACAGGTCGCAAGCCATGGTGAAACATCTGAATGGGGGCAAGTATCAACGCCGAAACAATTGGCGCCAACGAATTATTTCGGAAATTTACATTTTTTATACATTTCCGACAAATTCGCCAAGAGCCCCTGATTTAAAGGGCCTGACCAATATTCAAGGCTACTCTCGGAGCATTTCTGCGGGCCTTGCCGGTTACCGCTCCCGACGTCGCTGGCACTTCGGCAAACTCCTTGCAAACAAAATCGATTTTTCTGGACGAACGTCCTAAAGAGCGCATGTCCGGCGCCGATACCTTCTTAATGCCCTGCATAAGGCGCAGCTCTCCCAAAGAATAAGAAACGCTCGGTAAGGACCGGTCCCATGCCCGCTTTGCGCACGATTCAAGCCCGCTACACGCTCTTTCTGGTCCTGTTCATAGCCGTGATGCTGATACTCACGGTGCTGGGTATCGGCCAGCTGGTGGCCCCCAAGTTGCGCCAGACCGAAGAACAGGTCGCCCTGGACCGCATCGCCGAAGTGGCGCAGCGCATTCAGGGCGAGTTGAGCAAGGTCCAGGCCCAGCAACGCAGCATTACCCAGACCGTCGCCCTGCTCGACAGCGACAGCATCGATCGGGTCCTGCCAGGCCTGGTGGACCAGTATGCAGAGCAGAAGGTCTTCGGCGGCGGCATCTGGCCCTTGCCCGGCCAGCGTACTCCCGGCCGCGCCAAGCACAGCAGCTTCTGGCACCGCGATGCCTCGGGCCAGCTCAAGGCCAATACCTTCTGGAACAGCGATGCGGCGCCCAACTACTACGACCAGCCCTGGTACAAGGGCGGCATGCGCACCGCCCCGGGCCAATGTGCCTGGGCCGCCGCCTACAAGGACGACGCCAGCGCCGAACCGCGCACCAACTGCGCCATGGCCATCAGCCGCGACGGCGTGCCCTATGGCGTGGCCACCATCGACGTGACCCTGGGCTTCTTCAATGACCTGGTGGCCGCCCGGGAAAAGGCCCTGGGCGCACAGATGCTGATCGTCGAGGCCGACGGCAAGATCATCAGCAACAGTTCGCGGATCAACGGCCCCATCGTCCTGAAGAACATCGCCGAACTGGCCAGCAGCTCGGCCTTCGTCGCCCAGGTGCAGCAGGCCCTGGGCAATCGCGGCAGCGGCCTGCAGCGCCTGGAGTTCGACAACGCCGGGGAACCCAGCACCTTCTTCATGCAGCCGATCGAAGGCACCCCCTGGTTCCTCGCCAGTGCCCTGCCCAACCGCCTGATCACCGCCCAGCGCGACGATGTGCTGAGCACCCTGGGCCTGCTGCAACTGCCCATGGTGATCCTGCTGGTGCTGCTGCAGGTCTATGCCATCGGCCAGCTGGTGCAGCGCATGAAGGCCCTCAAGGCCAACATCGACACCCTGGCCACCGGCGACGCCGACCTGACCCGGCGCATCACCATCCGCGCCGAGGATGAGCTGGGGGCCATCGGCCACTCGGTCAACCGCTTCATCATCTATCTGCAGGACATGATCGGCGAGGTGACCCAGGCCACCGAGGCCATGGCCGGCAGCCTGCAACAGCTGCAACGCACCAGCGAGCAGAGCGGACAGATCCTGGCCCGGCACGCTTCGGAAACCGACCAGACCGTCACCGCCATCAACCAGATGAGCTCCACCGCCGACGGCGTGGCGGCCAATGCCGCCGAAACCGCGGCATTCACCCAGCGCGCCAACGAGCATGCCGAGCGCTCGCGGGTGGTGGTGGGCGAAGCGTCCAGCAGCGTGATCGCCCTGATCGACGAAGTGGCCAGCGCCACCCACAAGGTCGAGGCCATGCAGCAAGATGCCCAGCGCATCACCGAGATCCTCGGGGTGATCGGCGCCATCGCCGGGCAGACCAACCTGCTGGCGCTCAACGCCGCCATCGAGGCGGCCCGGGCCGGCGAGCAGGGGCGTGGATTCGCCGTGGTGGCCGATGCAGCACGGGCCACGGCCAGCACGCACCAAAACCCCGCTGGGGGTGATCCG